>JBJEAH010000204.1:0-6397 GCA_051868815.1 Alloprevotella sp. | reverse complement strand
CATCGCTCCCAAGAAGACCGGCGGCAACGTCAAGAAAGCCGAGGTGCAGCAGGAAGAGCAGCCGGCAGAGCGCGCCCCCAAAACCGCGCCCAAGGTTAAGGAAAAGAAAGAATATCAGGGTCCGCGCGTAGAAGGCGAAGACTTTTGATAATGCCAGTCCCGTAAGGGGCAAAGGCAAAACACGATAAAAAACTCTGCGCGTCTGTGTTTGGTATCTCACCAGCCGCAGTTTTATAATAATCAATCAATTAATTACAAAAGAAAATGCCAAAAGTAAAGACGAACTCCGGCGCAAAAAAGCGTTTCAAGCTCACCGGAACAGGTAAGATCAAGAGACATCACGCTTACCACTCTCACATTCTGACGAAGAAAACGAAAAAGCAGAAGCGCAACCTCGACCACGTTGCCCTCGTAGACGGCACTAACAAGCGTCAGGTACGCGAACTCCTCTGCCTCCGTTAAGTTTTCCAATCTAAACACGAGAGCATCTCTTAAAACCACATCAACAAAAAGTTTAACCGGATGTTTAGCGCATTAAGTTCGTTGCAGTAACAACAACGACGCTAACAACCAAAAACAAAAACAAAATGCCTAGATCAGTAAACCACGTCGCTTCGCGTGCAAAGCGTAAAAGAATTCTGAAACTCACTCGCGGTTACTATGGTGCCCGCAAAAATGTCTGGACCGTTGCCAAGAACACTTGGGAAAAAGGTCTTACTTACGCTTATCGCGACCGTAAGAATAAAAAGCGCAACTTCCGCGCACTTTGGATTCAGCGTATCAACGCCGCTGCCCGCATCGAAGGCCTCTCTTACTCCGTGCTCATGGGTAAGCTCCACGCTGCCGGCATCGAAATCAACCGCAAAGTGCTTGCCGACCTCGCTGTCAACAACCCCGAGGCTTTCAAGGCAATCGTGCAGAAGGTTAAGTAAACGAAAGTAGTTATACTTTGTAATAGATTTCACACTTAGGGTATGCTCCATAAGGGCATACCCTAAATCCTTTTAGAAGCCTCACTTAAATTTTACGATTATGAAAAAGTTTTTTGCCAAAGTAGCGTTGGCAAGTTGTGCTTTGTTTGCCACCGCCCTTGCTGCTGATGCGCAGCTGCTTATTGATCAAACCTCCGTAAATGGTTTGAACGCAGATCAGATCTCCCGCCAAATGAGTTCTCAAAAGTCGAACCTCGAGCGTTCGTCCGTGAACGGCGTGCGCGGCGACCAGATGCCCGATTATCCCGTGGGCGGAGTGTCTTCCAGCAACCGCCGTTCGAGTACGTCCAACAATCAAACCACCGCGACGAGAAGGTGCAGAAACTGCAACGGGCGCGGAGTTTGCAGCAACTGCGGCGGAACGCGATATTATCGCCCCAATCCTTACAGCCACGCCGTTGCCAAGTGTGGTTGCGGCAACGGAAAATGCCGTACCTGCGGCGGTACCGGCACCAGATAGTGACGGGCCATATCAGATGAAGCATAAGGGCTGTATCAAGATAGATCTTGTTCCAGCTACGCCCCTGAAAGGGGCTAATAAATTAGCGTAGGGGCTTGCCCCTACGAATAGTGTTGCAAGAACGATTGCCCCTGTAAGGGGCTTATAATTAAAAGATTACTCTTTAAGAGTTCTAATTATAAGCCCCTTATAGGGGCAATCGTATTCTATCGCCTTTCCACAGGGGCAAGCCCCTGTGCTTTGTTATTAAGCCCTTTCAGGGCAATGTCGGCTGCACTCGGCAATTCAAGTAAACTTGGTTGCGCTCGCTTGCATTACTTTCAGGGCAATATGCACATTTTGACACAGCCTCTTTATGCCTATGAGAATGAAGCCGAACCTTAATGGCTGAGCATTTCGGGCGTTACTGTTTTCCATTCGCCGCCCGGCGTGCGATATTCCACCTTCGTTTCGTGCCAATAGTTGGGCCAGCCGTCGAAGATGCCGCCGATGAAGCAAACCTTGATGCTGTGGCGGCCCTTTTGCAGCGCGATCTGCGCATTCTCGTGCGTGTGGCGCTGATAGTGGTCGCTGGAATTGTCGATGAGCAAAGAGCGGTCGAGCCATAGGGCGGCATTGAGCGTGCTGAACTCATAGATACCCGTTTCGGGAATGTCGATATAGCCTTCGGCGATGGCAGCGTAGTTCTTCACGTCGCGGAGGTTGCGCGAAAGTTCCGTAAGGGAGCGCAGGCCGTCGAGGTCTTTGAGCAAACTGTCCGCAAACACGGGCGTACGACCTTCGAGGTCGGACGGCGCGGCAAAGCGGCCGTCGAACTTTTTCATCAGCAAACCGGGTGTAACCGGCGCATCGGCACTCAGGCGCGGCGCGCTGTACTCCGTCTTCACGGCGTTGATGGTACGCACCGGCGAGATAATGCCCGAGGGCAGCACGGTGGCGGTTTTGAGCTCCGTGGTGCGGTTGAGTTTTATGGGCGCAGTGTAAACCTTGCCGTTTTGCAGCGTCGGGTTCGTGCCGTCGGTGGTGTAGATGATTTTAAGGTCGCGCAGGGCTTTCAGCGTTACGGAAGTCGTGTCCACGAAAGCCAGTTTGTTGCAAGAACCGCCGGGCTGTTCGGGCAGGGGAATGTGGTAATTGTAGCCGAGCAGAGAGAGGCGCACGGTGGCATCGCCGTCGAGGCGGCGCACAAAGTCGGCATAGTCCTTGCGGTCGAGTGCCGTCCATGCCGTTTCTGCCAAGGCCAGTGCACGCGGCCAAAGGCGATATTCGAGTATCTGCGTGTTGTGCATGTATTCGCTCCAGCAGTTTGCCTGCACGCCCATCACAAGCTGCTCACGCCCCGTGCCGCGAAGGGCGGCGGGGACGGGGTCGTAGTTATAGACGCGGTCAATCGGGAAGTACGCGCCGAAGGCCGTAGGTTCGAGCACCTGGTCACTCTGATAATAGTCAAAGTAAAAGCCGTGGCCGGCAGAGGTCATAAGCACGGGATGACCCGCCTTGGCTGCCGCGATGCCGCCGTCCTCGCCGCGCCACGACATCACGACTGCCGTGGTGTCGAGGTTGCCGCCTTCGAGTATTTCGTCCCAGCCAATCACGCGCTTGCCCTTTTCGGCAAGGTGCTTGCTCACGCGGCCGATGATGTAGCTTTGCAGCTGCGCCTCCTTGTCATAGCCCAGTTGCTTCATGCGCAGTTTGCAGCTGTCGCAGTCCGCCCATTCCGTGCGCGGGCTTTCGTCGCCGCCGATGTGGTAATACGTGCCGGGGAAGAGCTGCACCATCTCGTCGATCACGTCGTTGAGGAAACCGAACATCAGTTCGCGTCCGGGACACATCACGATGTCTTCCACGCCCCAGATGCGGCGCACAGAGGTGGGCTGCTGCTTGCAGGAGAGTTCGGGATAGGCGGAAATGGCGGCCAGTTCGTGGCCGGGGATTTCCAGCTCGGGCACAATCTCCACATGATGCTTTTTGGCAAATGCCACCACGTCGCGAATTTCCTCCTGCGTGTAAAATCCTTCTTCCACCGTGCCGTCTTCGTTCACGCGGCGGCTGCCTATTTCCGTGAGGCGCGGATATTTTTTGATTTCCATGCGCCAGCCCTGGTCGTCTGTCAGGTGCCAGTGCAGGCGATTTATCTTATAGGCGGCAAGACGTTCTATCTGGCGTTTGACAACAGAGGCGGGGAAGAAATGGCGACAGGGGTCGAGCATCACGCCGCGGTAGCCGAAGCGCGGTTCGTCCTTGATGCTCACGCAGGGCAACAGCCAGTCGCCGACCATCATCGTGGCGTGTTTGTTTTCAATGGCAGAGGGGAAAAGTTGCACGAGCGACTGCATGGCGTAGTACAGCCCGGCGGCGGTCGAGGCGCGGGCCACGACTTTCTCCTCCGTCACCTCGAGCGTGTAGGCTTCGGCTCCTTTCACGTTCTTGTCGTTGATAAAGGAGATGCTGCCCTTTGAGAGGGCTTTGCCCTTGCGCGGCGTGAAGCCTTTTGAGGTCTTGATTTTCTCGCAAAGCATCTGCGCCGCCTCCTTCGCGCCATCGCCTTTGTAGGCAACGGTGGTTGCCGTGTTGAAAGCGAACGTGCCGGGCAGGGTCTGCACGGAAGCCGGGCGGGGAATGATGTTGATGTTGTCGGCCCGCAATGCGCCGCAGCAGAGGGCGCAGAGGACGATGATAAATAATAAAGTTCTTTTCATCATTATAGATTTAAGGTATTAGGTTATAGGTTTCATTCAGAAGCGAATGGTTATCCCCTGCCGTCTGCGCCCCACATCATCTTTTCGCGGAGGGTTTCAAAGTAACTTTGGTGCTTGATTTTCACAACGCCCACGGTGTGTGCGGCGCACTTGATGGTAATGGTGCAGCCTTCGGCGAGGCTTTGGCTGTGCCCGTCGGCAGAAAGCAGGAAATTGCCGCTGCGGGAGTGCACGCGCAGGGCAATCTCTACGTCGTCGCACATCACGACGGGGCGCGTGGCCAGGCTATGCGGCGCAACGGCCGAGAGGCAGAGCGTGCCGGAACGCGGCACGATAATCGGCCCGCCCACGCTGAGCGAATAGCCCGTGGAGCCGGTGGGCGTGCATACGATGAGGCCGTCGGCCATATAATGATTAAGCAGTTCGCCATTGACGGTAGTTTCAATTTCAATCAACGAAGAGTTGTCGTGCTTCAACACCGCCACCTCGTTGAGCGCGAACGGACGCAGACCGAACGGTTGGCCGTCAATCTCCACCGCCAAAACGCTGTGCGGCTCTATGACATAGTCGCCTTCGCAGAGGCGGCGCAAAGCGGGCGCGATGTCATCGGGCGACACGTCGGCCAAGAAGCCGAGCCGTCCCGTGTTGATGCCGAGAATGGGCACGCCGCTGCTGCCGATGCGGGCGGCCGTGTTGAGAAACGTGCCGTCGCCGCCCACGGAAATGGCGAGCGCAAAGTCTCCCAGCGGTGTGCCGGGCTGAATGACCTTGCACCCTTCAAGCGAAAGATTGAGGCGCGTGGTGAGGAAGCCGGCAAAAGTTGCTTCCACGGATATCTCGGCTTCGAGTTTGTGGAGCATACGCACGATGGCCTCCACATATCTGTTCTTCTGCGTCTGGTACACGTTTCCGAAGAGCGCGATTTTCAAGGGCTGGCTGTTCATAGGGTCTATAATGTTTATGTCTTATTCGGGGATAAAGCAAACGATGCGTTTGCAATAAGGAGGGCGGATTGTTTCGGGCAAATTTACGCTTTTCTTATGAGATAGCAAGCAAGTAGTGGCGTTTTGAGAAACGCTTCCCGGGTGCGCGGATTTTTTTACGACAACAGAGACAACATAAAACGACATTACGTCAAAACAATCGCTGTTGTTGAAAACGTGACGTATATCTTGTCGTCTCTTTTGTAGTATAAAAATCTTCCTTTCACGGAGCAATTTTTTCCTTTCTCCCTGATATTTTTTACTATCTGCGCAGAAAAAGTTTGTTACAAAGTTTGTAACGCTTGTTACAAAGTTTCTAACACATGTTACAAAGTTTGTAATACATGTTACAAACTTTGTAACAAAAACTTTCTTGTATGATAGTGAAAACTATCCAGGAGAAAAGAAAAAATATCTCGGAGAAAGGAAAAAAAATCAAGCAGAAACAATACATTGTCATATATGACAGCGCGCGCTGTCAGGGCTGAAAGTAGCCCCGTTCGTCATTAAAATTGTGCCGTATGTCGAATTTCTTACGGGGAAATTCGGGAAAAAATTAAACCAAAAGGCGTGAAAAGCGTCTTAAAGATGTGCAAATCATCATAGCAACAACACAACTACTTATATATATAATATTGTATGACGTTTACAAAGAAGATTTTCCTCTCATTCTTGCTTGCCGCCGTTATTCCCTTTGGTGCACAGGCGCAGCGCTATTTGCTTGCCGGACATGTGACGGACGGAAAGTCAAACGAACCCGTGGAACTGGCCACAGCCGCCTTGCTCTATTCCGACAGCACCGTGGTGACGGGCAAGTCGACCGAAGAAGACGGCTCCTTCCTGCTCAACGCCCGCAAGCCGGGGCAGTACATTCTGAAAGTGTCGTTTGTGGGTTATGCTCCCACCTGCCTCAACGTGAATGTGACTGAGGATACCGACTCGCTCAACGTGGGACAAATCATTCTCAAACCTTACGACAGCACGCTCAAGACGGCCGTGGTGACCGCCACCGTGGCGCGTGTGGAGCAGAAGGAGGATACCACCATCTTCAACGCCGCCGCCTACCGCGTGCCCGAAGGCTCTACGCTCGAAGCCCTCGTGAAGCAGTTGCCGGGTGTGGAGGTGAGCGACGACGGCACGGTGAAGTGGAACGGCAAGACCGTGACGGAATTTCTCGTAAACGGCAAAGACTTCTTCAAGGGCGACACGAAGGTGGCGATGAAGAACCTGCCCACCGACATGGTGAACAAAATCAAGGCTTAC
>JBJEAH010000203.1:0-6403 GCA_051868815.1 Alloprevotella sp. | reverse complement strand
AATACGCCTCTATTCCAAGAGCGCGAAGCTGCTGACCAATCACCCCACGGGTTCCTACTCGCTCGACAAGGACGCGCAAGGGCAATACACGCTGCGCATAACCGACCCGCAGAAATTCTGGAGCGTAAGCAAGTACCTGGTGATTGTGGTGAAATAAGAAATCAGGGCAATGCGATACGTTCATCTAATTTTGGTTTCCATGCTCCTTGCAGGGGCATTGTGCCTCTCTTGCTCCGGCGATGAGGACCCTACAGACGTTCTGCCCTCTACCCCACCCGTCGACACGGCTTCCCCTGAACAGCCAACGCATGAGATTGACAGTCTCGAAGTGTGGTGCACCGGGCATGACGGCTTGAAGATTTACGGAAAACTCTTCCGTCCCAAAGGCAACGATGAGTCTTTACCTGCCGTAATCCTCTCGCACAGCCATTCGCTTACCCATGAGGCGATGCGCGGCTATGCACGCCTCATTGCCGCGCAGGGCTTCACCGCCTATTGCTTCGACTTCTGCGGAGGCAGCAGTTCCTCCCGGAGCGAAGGCAGCACCGATGCCATGACGCTTTTCACGGAAAAGGATGATCTGCAAGGCGTGCTCGGGGAAATATCCGGTCGCAGCGATGTCGATGCCTCGCAAGTCTTTTTGTTGGGTTCGAGTCTCGGTGGCGTGGCCTCTGCGCTTGTGGCGGAGGACAACCCCAGCAAGGTGGCAGGGCTGATACTCTTTTATCCCGCTTTCAACATCGGCGAACTCATCAGCCAGCTGACCGGCAGCATGGGTTCCTGGGGCGGCATGGGCGGCATGGACTTTACGAACAATGCCTTTGTGCAGGCTTTGACAGATTATGATATTTATGCCCACATCGGGACCTATCCCAGCGATGTGCTTATTCTGCATGGCACCAACGATGTCATCGTGCCGCAGGCCTCTGTGGAGAAGGCAGCCGCACGCTATGCGCATTGCAAGGTGCAGATGATAGAAGACGCCAACCACGGCTTTAATGCCGACAACCTTGGCAGCATGGGCGCAATGATGGGCGGCACGGCCAATTACGACGAAGTCGTGATGCCGTTTGTCTATAACTACCTTTCCGAACATACAGCGGCGGAGAAATAAGATCCGGTCGCCCGTGAGATAATTTCAAAGAATGTTCTCCAAAGAAATCAACTTCGACCGCTTCGTGCGCGGCTTGATGTTCCTCGCCCTAATCGTCGGGGCGGGGTGGCTCATCAACTATCTGAGCGCGGCGCTCGTGCCGTTTTTCGTGGCGTGGGTCATCGCCTACCTGCTCTTCCCCATCGTGAACTTCCTGCAAGTGAAGTGCCGGCTAAAGAACAGGCTGCTCTCCATCATCGTCACCCTTATACTCGTGGGCGGCGTGCTGGGCGGTTTGCTCTATCTCACCGTGCCGCCCATGATGAACGAGTGCGCCCACTTGAAGAACGTGGCCATCGCCTACATCGAGAAAGGGGCGCAAAACACCTCCGTGCCGCCGGCGGTGGAGCGGTTCGTGCAGCAGCACATCAATGAACTCAATATAGAGAAGCTCCTCCGCGAGGACGACTTTATCAACGCAGTGAAGACCACGCTGCCCAAGGTGTGGAATGTGCTGTGGTCCACGGCGAGCGTAGTGCTCAACATCATTGGCTCGCTCATCGGTGTGCTCTACCTCTTCTTCCTGCTCATGGACTACGAACTCTATGCCGAAGGGTGGGTGAAGTTTGTGCCTAAGCGCCGCCGTGCCTTTGCGCAGCAGCTCGTGGGCGACATAGAGCGCGGCATGAGCGGTTACTTCCGGGGGCAGGCACTCATTGCATTGAGCAACTGCGTGATGTTCACCTTCGGTTTCCTCATCATCGGCTTCCCCTTGCCCGTTGCCCTCGGCTGTTTCATCGGCATCATCAGTTTCGTGCCCTATTTGCAGGTCGTAGGCATCTTGCCCGCCACGGTGCTCGCGCTTCTCAAGACGGCCGAAACGGGTGCCAACTTCTGGTGGCTCATTTGCGGCGTGCTGCTCGTATATATCGTGGTTCAGATTTTGCAGGACACTATTTTCACGCCCAAGATCATGGGCAAAATCATGGGCTTGCCGCCCGCCATTATCCTCTTCTCGCTCTCCGTTTGGGGCTTCGCGCTCGGCATCGTCGGGCTGATTATCGCCCTGCCCGTCACCACGCTGATTGTTTCTTATTATAAGAGATATGTGGTGGGCGAAGAGGAGGCTGCCCAAACTATCCCGGATAATCCGGAACTTCCGGAAAATTCGGAAAACTCTCCAACCCCATAAAACCTCAAAAAACTATATTCAGATGAAACTTTCTTTTAAGAAAGCGGCCGCCTTGGCGCTTGCCGCCCTTGCGCTCTCTTATGCCGCGCCTGTGCAGGCGCAGCAGGCGCACACCCACGACCATGAAACTTGTAGCGTAATCTATCCCACGGGCGAGGACTCCGTGGCATTGCAACGCATTCTTGCAGGTGCCACCTACTTGCGGCGGCAGGCAGTCGCCGCAGAGGCTAAGGCGGCGGAGGTGAAAAAGCCCATTTACAACAGCGGCGAGGTGTATCGCTTCCGCGTCGCGCTGCTCATGACGCCCGAGGTGCTCCCCGACTTCGCGAACGGCGATCCCGCCACCGTGCGCACCTGGTGGGAAAAGGTAGAGGCAGAATTGAACAAGTATTACCGCCAGGACGTGGGCATTGAGCTGGAAGTCGTGAAAGACGAACGGCTCATCATGCACGAGAACACCACGGAATATCCCATTCGCAACACCTCCGGCTCGCTGGTCAGCGAGAGCGGCACGCCCATCATCAACGCCCTGATTGGTGAGTTCAACTACGACATCGGGCTGATGATTACCAACGGCACGGGCAGCCTTGCCGGACAGGCCGCGCTTGGCGGAGTGGCATCGCGCTATCAGAAGGCGCGCGGCTTTGCCCGTCCCATTATCACCACCATTGCCCACGAAATGGGCCATCTCTTCGGTGCGAAGCACACGCATTATATTTCCGACGGCGACTTCGTAGAGCCGGGCAGCGGGCGCAGCATCATGAGTTACGGTTCTCCGCGCGACTTCTTCGCCATGAGCAGCATCGCAGCCATGCGCCGCACCCTGCGCGCCCTCAACGTGTACCTCACGCCCGACTGCGACCCGGAAAAGGCGGACTATTCGCGAAATAGCGACAAGGAAGGCACAAACCTTGCCTACGCCTACCTTGAAGAGGGCGACCAGCCCGAAATCGACGGCAACCGCCTGCCCGAGGAGTATGTGGTGACGGCGGGATCGAACTTCCAGTTCCATATCCCCCTGAAATCTTCTACCGATCAGCCGCTCTATTTCGTGGCTCACGGCATGGACATCGCCCTCGACGGCGGTGCCAATGCCCTGCAACCGCATTACAAGCCCACCGTGTCTGAGGCGCAGATGTTTCAGCCTTACTACGACACGCCGACCGCCGTGGCCGACGATGCCGTGAATCCCTACGTGCCCTATTCCGATGCCTCCCGAGTGGGCTTATACAAGTTCGGCGTTGCCGTGCGCCAAAACTCGCTCTACGACAGCCGCTACATCAACCTGCGCATCGTGGAGGGCGAGCCGTTTACGGCCAACATTGCGAAACCGGAAAATTTTATTTCTTTCAAATGGGGCGTGGCATATACTATAACTTGGTCGCCGCTCACTGAGGTGTACGGGCCGAATAGTCGCGTGCGCATCAGCCTTTCCACCGACTTCGGGCAGACTTTCCCCTATATTCTTGCCGACAATCTGCCCAACACGGGTACTTGGTCGGGTGCCTTCCCCTTCATCACCATAGGCAAGACCCCCTATCGCGATTATCCGCAAGAGGTGAACGGCGGTGCGTTTAAGGTGGAAATAATCGGCGAAGCACCTTATGCCGTGTTGCCCGTGATACCATACTATAAGAGCGGCAGCGAAATCATTTACACTGGCGGTTTCACCCTCGACCAGGCCTCTGCCCGCTATCTCTTTAAGGAAAAAGATACGGGCAACGCCGCGCCCGAACCCTACGTGCGCCTCGCCTCTGCCGAAGAGTTGCCCGCTGCTGCGCCCGAACTGATAGCATACCGCGCTACGAACACTTCAACTACTTATCCCACAACCTACAAACAGACGGAAGAAGGGCGCATCGTGCGCCGCACGTGGACTGCCACCATCCTTGGCACGCCCTACACCTATACCCAAATCTTTGAACTGCCCGAACCGCAGCAACCAAATGCAGAACTGCAGAAGGCAGTGCGCGATGCGGTTGCCGAGACTGCCGAACTTGTGCGCCATGAGGGCGAACCGGGCTACCCGCTGCCCACGCTGCCCGCCTATAAGGCGTTGGTGAAGCAATATGCCAAGGTGTGTGATGCCGCCGGCTTTTTGAAGTCCGATTATGATGCGGCCGACGGCGAGGCACTCGTGGCTGCCATCGAAACCTTGCGCAACTGCGCCGACGATGAAATCGTTTACCCCGCAGAGGGACGCTACCTCCTGCGCAGTTATCAGGCATTGCCCGCCTCCACACCATATTATTATTATAAGCGCACCGCCGACGGCGAGTATGTCACCGAGACTTGGCCCGCCGCGCCCGCCGAAGCCACCGCCTTGCAACTGACCCACGGCGAGGGATGCTACTATCTGAAAGACGCGGACGGCAACCTGCCTTACCTCGGCGGTATGACCAACAGCATGTACACCGACTTCGTGCTGCGGCGCGGCTTCACGTGGGGCAGTTTCACGCTCCTCAGCCACACGCTCCAGCAGGCCATGCTCAGCCGCAGCGGCAACACGTTCTCGCTCAACCACCAATATAAGAACGACCCCAAGGGCTATCTCTGCAACAACAACCTTGGCATGATTGTGTCCTCCGATTTCCAGTTCGTGCCCGTAATCGAGGCCGCCACGCAGCCGCGCCCCGCTACTTTCTACCGCCTGCGCTCCCGTGCCAGCGGCAGATTTGTCACCCTGCCCGAGGGACAGGCAACCGGCACCGCCTTGCAGCTGGCGCTCAACCCTAACGCGAACAACGTGCTGATGCGCGACGGCGACAAACTCCTTGCCTATGCCTCCGGCCTTTATCTAAACGGTACGCAGCATGCGCCCCTCGCCCAATCGGGTGCTTACAGCTTCGCGCCTCACCCCACCGAGCCCGGCGCGTATGCCTTGCAGGCCGGCGGGGCTTATTTGAGCAGCCAAGGCACTGCCTTCGGCACAGCCGCCGTGGCGGAAGACAAGAAAACGGCGTGGGAACTTGTGCCCGTTTCGCTCTTGCCCGTCAGCGTTTCCGCCGCCGGTTATGCCACGCTCTACTCGCCCGCCACGCTTCTGGCGGACGACGGGCTTAAAGCCTACGTGGGTGCATTCAAGTCTGCCGACAACAAAATTCTCCTCACGGATGTCGGTGAAGTTATCCCCGCCGAACAGGGCATTATCATAAAGGCGGAAGAAGGCTTGCACCTGCTCGCCGTGACGGAACAGACGAGTGCCTCGACGAGCGACCTTACGGGTAACTTTGCCACCATGGAGGCTCTGCCTAACGTCTACACCCTGCAAAACGGCTCGGTGGGCGTGGGGCTTTATCCCTTTGCCAACAACAGTGAAGGAAATGTCGACGGCCTGCAACTCAAAGGCTTTAAGGCTTATTGGGCGCCTTCGGGAAGCATGTCCGCCGCGGCCTATGCGCTCGACTTTGACGATGTGGCCACCGGCATTGCCGCCGCGCCTACGGCAAATTCTGCCGACAATGGCACGCTCTACGACCTCAGTGGCCGCCGCGTGAGCCGGCCCATGCGCGGCATTTATATCAAAGGGGGCAGGAAAATCGTATATTAGCCGTTCAAAAAGGTGCTAAAAATGCATATGTCGTAAGAAAAACGTAAGTAAATAGTTGGGAATACAAGAAAAAGTGTAATTTTGCGCCGTCCTATTAGGACTGTGAAGAATCAACCTTAATAGCAAACCCATAAAAACTTAGACTGCATTATGTATTGGACTTTGGAATTGGCATCAAAACTCGAAGATGCGCCTTGGCCTGCATCGAAAGAAGAGCTCATCGACTACGCCATGCGCTCCGGCGCACCGATGGAAGTAGTGGAGAACCTTCAGGAACTTGAAGACGAGGGCGAAATCTACGAAACCATCGAGGACGTTTGGCCCGACTATCCCACAAAGGAAGATTTCCTCTTCAACGAGGACGAATATTAAACCAATCGCGCTCTATTTTGCAAAGGGGCTGTGTCAAAATGTGCCTGTGGCCTTGAAATGTCGTGCAATCGAGTGCAGAGACGAGCACGTTTGGGCTATTCCGAGCGCAGCCGACATTGCCCAGAAAGGGCATAATAACCAAGCACAGGGGCTTGCCCCTGTGGAAAGACGATAGAACATGTTTGCCCCTGTAAGG
>JBJEAH010000202.1:0-6413 GCA_051868815.1 Alloprevotella sp. | reverse complement strand
GGTCGTAGGTGCGCTCTTCGGGCGTGCCCTTCTTATGCACGAGGTGTGCGCCCTCCACGCCGCCCTCGCCGTAAAGTCCGAGCGTATTGGTTTCAAAAAGCACTTCGATTTTAGGATTGTCCAGCACGCGCTGCTGCATGGCCTTGGAAGCGCGCAGGAAAGGCTTGCGCACGATGAGGTAAACCTTGGCCGCCAGTCCGGCGAGATAGGAAGCCTCCTCGCAAGCCGTGTCGCCACCGCCTACCACGGCAACCGTCTTTTTGCGATAAAAGAAGCCGTCGCAAGTGGCGCAGGCCGAAACACCCATGCCGCGATATTTCTCTTCGTCGGCCAGTCCGAGGAATTTGGCAGACGCGCCCGTGGCGATGATCAGCGTGTGGCACGCCACCTGCGACCCGTCGTCGAACGTAAGCACATAGGGACGCTTCGAGAGGTCGGCTGCCGTGGCGGTCTGCTGACGGATTTCCGCACCGAAGCGTTCGGCCTGGCGGCGAATGTCGTCCATCATCTGGTTGGCATCTACGCCTTCGGGATAGCCGGGAAAGTTTTCCACTTCGGTGGTAATGGTGAGCTGCCCGCCGGGTTGCAGGCCTTCGTAGACTACGGGGTTGAGATTGGCGCGGCCTGCATAGATGGCCGCCGTGTATCCGGCAGGGCCGGAGCCGAGGATAAGGCAACGGAGGGTTTCCATAAAGTGTGTATCTGTTTTAGTGGTAAAAAATCATCTTAAATCTATCACTTCGATGCCGGGGTGCTGCTTGGCGTCGAAGGTAAAGGCGGCATCGGCGAATTGCCTGCCGGTCTTGATGCTGCGCACGCGGATACGCGTCCAGTCGCCCTTGGCGTTTTTGAAGCGCACGGAGAGGGGCAAAAGCGTGGAGGGGTCGATGGTGAGCAGGATTTTCGGCATATTGCTGTTCTTCGACGTGGCCACGAGGCGCACCTCGTGCACGCTCTTGCCTTCGTAAGAGGCTTTGGCGAGCGTGGCGGCGTAACCCTTCTTATATATATTAATAAATGAGTAGGGATTGATGGCCTGCAATTCGGTCGCCGTGGGCGTGCTCACGTTCACCTCGTCGCTGCCGGCGAGGAGCGTCCATTGCGTCTTGCCGTCGAACCATGTGGTGAGGCTGCTGCTTTCAATCTTGAACTTATTGCCTTTCACCTTAATTGTGCCGCTTGCACTGCCCGTTTCCTTAGTGCCCTTGAAGGCGGTGGCCTCGAAGACGGCCTCTATGCCGCCGCTGTTTTTCAGTTTGGCGGCGGTCTTGTCGAGAATGTCCTGCGCTTTCTGTGCCTGGACGGGCAGTAGCGTGCAGGCACATAGCAGAAGCAGGAAAATGTGCTTGATGTTCATGGCGTTGATGTGTTTTAATTATTACCCAATAGTACTCAACTTGTTGTCCAACTCTATTTCGTCGGCAATCAGCACCTCGCGCGGCTTCGCGCCCCGCGTCGGGCCCACGATGCCCATGGCTTCGAGCTGGTCCATGAGGCGGCCGGCGCGGTTGTAGCCGATGGCAAACTTGCGCTGGATAAGGCTCGTGGAGCCGAGCTGGTTCACCACGATGAGCCGCGCGGCTTCCTCGAACATCGGGTCGAGGTTGGAAGCGTCCACGCTTGCCGCGCCGCCTTCGCCTTCGCCCTCCACGGCAGGCTGCGGCAGTTCGAAGGCACACGGGTAGCTCTGCTGGCGGCAGATGTAGTTGTTGATTTCCTCCACCTCGGGCGTATCCACGAAGGCGCACTGCACGCGCACGGGGTCGTTGCCGCTCAGGAAGAGCATGTCGCCCTTGCCCACGAGCTGGTTGGCACCGGGACGGTCGAGAATGGTGCGGCTGTCGATTTGCGACATCACCTTAAACGCCATGCGCGCCGGGAAGTTTGCCTTAATCGTACCCGTGATGATATTGGTCGTGGGGCGTTGCGTGGCAATCACCATGTGCATGCCCACGGCACGCGCCAACTGCGCGATGCGGGCGATGGGCAGTTCCACTTCCTTACCGGCGGTCATGATGAGGTCGCCGAACTCGTCGATAATCACCACGATGTAAGGCATAAACTCGTGCCCGGCTTCCGGGTTGAGGCGGCGTGCCTTGAACTTGGCGTTGTATTCCTTGATGTTTCTCACCTTGGCTTTCTTGAGCAGGTCGTAGCGGTGGTCCATGAGCTGGCAGAGGCTTTTGAGCGTCTGCACCACCTTCGTCACGTCGGTGATGATGGGGTCTTCGCCGTCGGGTATTTTGGCGAGGAAATGGTTCTCAATCGGGGCGTACACGCTAAACTCCACCTTCTTCGGGTCTACCATCACGAATTTCAGTTCGGCGGGGTGCTTCTTGTAGAGCAGCGAGGTGATAATGGCGTTCAGACCTACCGACTTACCCTGACCCGTCGCGCCCGCCACGAGCAGGTGGGGCATCTTGGCGAGATCCACCATAAAGGTCTCGTTTGTAATGGTCTTGCCGAGGGCGATGGGCAGTTCGTACTCCGTTTCCTGGAATTTCTTGGAGTTGAGAATGCTCTCCATCGACACGATGCGCGGGTTCTTGTTCGGCACCTCGATACCGATTGTGCCTTTGCCGGGAATGGGGGCTATGATGCGGATGCCGAGGGCGGAAAGCGAGAGCGCGATGTCGTCCTCGAGATTTCTGATCTTGTTAATGCGCACGCCGGGGGCGGGGGTCACCTCGTAGAGCGTAATCGTGGGGCCGATCGTTGCCTTGATGCCCGATATTTCCACACCGAAGCTGCGCAGCACGGTGATGATGCGGTCCTTGTTGGCGTTCTGCTCCGCCATGTCTACCGCCGTGCCGCCGTCGTCGTAATGCTTCAGGAGATTGAGCGTGGGGAAGCGGTAGTTTTCGAGGTCCTTGCGCGGGTCGTAGGGTTCCATGTCCTGCACGTCGCCCACCGTCTTGCCCGATGCCTGCTCCTCGTCCTCGGGGGCTTCGATTTCCATTTCGCTCTTTCCCTCGGCGGCCGGCTGCGGCGCGTCGGTATCGGCGGCGGGAGCGTCGGGCGTGTCTTCCGAAAGGATCAGCGCGGGCTGCGCCTCCTCATCGGGATTTTCTGAAAAGTCGAGCGCAACGGTATATTCCTCGCTATATTCCTGCGGCGCGTCGTCCTCGGGCTCTTTCTCTTCCCCGTCAGAAGGTTCTGCGTCCTCTTCCTCCTTTTTCTTCTTGTGGGGCAGGATATTGGGCAGATAGTCTTGCGGCTTGAGCAGTTTGCGCACCACGTTGATGGTTTCGCGCGACACGTACACGAGATAAAGCACGAGTGTCACGAGCAGTATGAGCAGCGTGCCGGGCAGGCCGATGAGGCCGTTCAGCCACTCTTTCATAAAGTCGCCGTGCAAGCCGCCGAGCTTGAAGCTGAATGCGGTGAGCACGCTTTCGGGGATTACGTAGTCGGCCGCGACGCTAAGCGCTACCGAGCCCCATATCATCAGGAAGCTGAAATTGATAAACCATTTCCACAGCCTTACGCGGTACGCGCCCATCAATTTCACGCCGAGCAGCAGAAGGAAGAGCGGAATGAACACGGCGCAAATTCCGAAGCAGCCGTTCATAAAGTAGTCGGCGATGTAGGCACCGAGGCGGCCGCCGTAGTTCGCGGCGTTGCCCACGTTGCCCGCTTCCACACCCGACTGGTCGGCGGGACCTGTGAAGATGTTGGAGCAGAGACACAATAATATATATATGCTCGCCACAAGCAGTGCCACGCCGATAACGAAGCGCGGCATATCGCCCTGATAGATGTCTTTGAGGAATGAGGTGTCGAAGCCGAAGCGGCGTTTGCCCTCGCTCTTCTTGGGCGTGCGCTTAGCGGCGGCGGTGGTGGCCTTTTTCTTGGTTGTTGGCATTGGGATATGGTTTCCCCTTGCTGCGGGGATTATTTCTTATAAAAATTATTCCGTGTAAAACTTGACAAGCCGCTCAATGGCGCGGCGGCAAACGGGGCAGAACGCCCGCGCCTCGTTGGTCTTCATGCGGCAGTCGGTATAGGCGCGGTACACGCCTTTCGACATATAGCCGCCGCCCTCATAAACGCCGATGTCGCCCACCGTTCGCCCTTTCGGGTCGGTAGGCACGGGCGTGCCGGCGGGCAGCAGGTCCTGCCATTTTTGGGAGAAATCTTTCAAAGTTGTGATGTTCTGCTCCCACGGTTCGACCTCCGGCGTATAAAATTCTTCGTACTGGTCGTCGTAGTAATACTCATCGGCAAGACCCGCAAAACTGTGCCCGAACTCGTGCACCACCACGGGACGGAATGCCGTGTGCCCCGCCGTGGTGAGCGTATAGGAGTTGTAAATGCCCCCGCCACCATAGGTCTTCGTATTGGCCAGCACCACGATGTGCTCGTAGGGAATGCCGGCGAGGCTTTCGTGCATCAGGCGCACGTTGGGCGTAGTGAGATAGCGGTCGGAATAGAAGGTGGAGAAATGCGAGCCGAGTGCCGTTTGCTTCCACACGCCCTCTTTCGGCACGCTTACGCCGCTCTCTGCCGAGGGCAGCGCAACGGCTACGAAGTTGAAACGGTCTTTCAACATGCCGAACGGCTCGTGCGCAAGAATGGCATCGACCGCCGTCTGCGCAGCGGCATAGAATTGCTCGCTTTCAGCCGCCGTGTAGCCCTCTGCTACAATCACCACGTCAATCTTCTCCTCCGGCCGCCCGCTTTTCAGCAGGTAGCGGTGGGGCGGCGCGGGGTGCTTTGTCTTTTTGATGAGAATATCCTGCGGGTCGATGTCGTGCGCGAACGCTGCAAGCCGTTTGCCTTGCAGCGCGTCCAGTTCCACGGTCAGCGTGGCTGTGCGCAAGGGCATCGGTATGAGGAATACGTTTTCAAACGAGCGGTTCACCCTAGTGGCTTCCTCCGTGCCCAGCCATTCTTGAAAGAGCGTGGAGAACGATGTGCGGTAGAGCACGCGCCCCGTGGCCTTGTCGGCGAGCGTCAAGCGCCCGTTGCCGTGCAGCGGCAGTTCGTCCAGGCGGCCGCGCCTGCCGTACCAGCCCTCCGTCTGTGCCAACTCTGCGAGCGCGATGTCCGCCGCGCCCGCCATGCCCGAGAACGCATACGCCACGCGCAGCGTTTTGCTGAAATCAAGCCCCGCTTCCTGCGCCATGAGTTTGCCCGAGGGCAGCGCGGCACAGCAAAGCGCGAGTATACAATATATAATATATATAGGTCGAAACATTAAGCGGAATGTAAGAGAATACCTGCAAAGATAGTGCAAGGTGAGCGCGATAAAGTTTACTTTAATCGCCGAACCGCCGCCTATCTTCTGCAAAAATACGAATAAAATTGTAACTTTGCGGTCTATCCTATAAGCTAAGTGTGTTTTTGACCATGCCAATTTCCTCTTCCCCGATCCTGATTGCCGATGCCGGCAGCACAAAGACCGACTGGGCGGTGCTTGCGCCCGATGGCGGCGTGTCCCTGATTTCCACGCAGGGCATCAATCCCTTTATGCTGACCGCCGACCAGATTGCCGGCATCTTGCAGACGGAACTGCTGCCCGGCGTGCCTGGCATCGTCCCTGCCGCCGTCCATTTCTACGGAGCGGGCTGCGCGGGTGCGGGCATTCCAGTTGTGGAAGAAGCCTTGCAAAAGCTGTTCCCCGCTGCGGAACTCCATGTTGCGTCCGACCTTCTTGGCGCGGCGCGTGCCTTGTGCGGCCACGGCGACGGCATAGCCTGCATTCTCGGCACAGGCAGCAACAGTTGCCTCTTCTTGGACGGCGAGATTCGCGCCAACGTGTCGCCCCTCGGGTTTATCCTTGGCGATGAGGGCAGCGGCGCGGTGCTGGGTCGCAGGCTTGTGGGCGATGTGCTTAAAAGGCAGTTGCCAGAAGCGCTTTGCCAAGATTTTGAAAAAGAATACCAACTCACCGCCGCCGACATTATCCAGCGCGTCTACCGCTCGCCTTTACCCAACCGCTTCCTCGCCTCGTTTGCCCCCTTCCTCTCGCGCCACAGGCACGAGCCCGCCGTGCAAGCGATGCTCAAGGAGGAGTTTGCGCGCTTCTTCCGCCGCAACGTCTGCGCCTACCGCCGCCCCGACCTCCCCGTGCATTTCGCGGGCAGCACCGCCCGCCATTTCCAGTCGGAAGTCTTCTCCGCCGCCCGCAGTCTCGGGTTGCAGCCCGGGCGCGTAGAGGCCGCGCCAATGCAGGCGCTGATAGAATATCATAAACAAGCGTTGTGAAAATAAAGAAAGAGGATGTGCCTGAATGTGCATATTGCCGACATTGCCCAAGAAGGCTTAATAACAAAGGGGCTGTGTCATAATGTGTATGTAGCCCTGCAAGGGCTTAATAACAAAGCACAGGGGCTTGCCCCTGTGGAAAGATGACAGAATACGATTGCCCCTGTAAGGGGCTTATAATTAGAACTTGATAAAGTTGCTTT
>JBJEAH010000201.1:0-6418 GCA_051868815.1 Alloprevotella sp. | reverse complement strand
TTTCTAACACATGTTACAAAGTTTGTAATACGTGTTACAAAGTTTGTAACAAAAAATATCTTATAGGATAGTGAAAACTTTCAAGGGGCAGATAAAAAATAACTCCGAGGAAATATAAAATATCCCGGAGTTATTGTGCAATAGGAGTTATGGAAAAATCAAAATCGGCGGACAAACGTTTTGCGCAACCATTTGCCGCGCAACGCGGCGGCGGTGCGACGCCAGGGGCAAAGCAGGGCGTGGCCGGTGGCATAGAGCCAGGGCACGGGCTGTTGCAGCCGCTTGAACACGGGGCGGAGCAAAAGGGGCGGCAACAGGAGAAGCGCGGCGGTTAGCAGGATGACGATGATGTCGGGCGCAAATGCGGCGGCGGTATAGGCGTTCAGGGAAATGTCGGCTGCAAGGCGCAGGGCAAGGTAAGCCACAGGCACGAGCAGCGCAAGGAGATGCGTCCAGGCGGCGGCTGTCTCGCGCAGGCGATAAAGGCGGGCGCGGCGACCGGCACGGCGCCCGGTCTCGCAAGCCTTGACGTGCTCCATGGCCAAAGCGCGGCGGTCGGGCACAGGGAGGGTGAGGGCGGCAGCGCGGTCGAGGCAAACTGCCGTGCGCTCCCGCGTGGCGTGCGCCGCAAGGAGGATGGTTTCCTCGCCAAATGGCAAGGTGAGGCTGTCGGTAAAGCCATCGTTTGCCAAGAACCAGCTTTTTCTCATGCAGACGTTTGCGGGCACCCAGCCTACGGAATTGCCGCGACGCACGGCGGCGGCGAGGCGCAGCTGTTCTGCAAGGCATTCATAGGAGGCGCGGCGCAGGGCGGCGCGGGGTTCGTCGTCGTTTGCACGGACAAGGCAGAGGGCCAAAACGGTATCGGCAGCCTCTGTGCAGCGTGCCGCCAATGTGCGCAACCAACTGCGGGAAACGGGCAGCACATCGGGTTCGGCGATGACCACCCACTCGCTACGCGCCGCCTTGATGCCGAGCGTCAGCGCGAGTTTACGCGGCTCGATGCTGCGGGAAGTATCTGGCACATAGGTATGCCGCACGCGGGGATCGCTCTGCGCCAGCCGCTTGATCACATCGGCAGTGTCGTCCTCCGAATTTTCGTTGACAAGGATAATCTGAAAGTCGGGATAATCCTGCTGAAGCATCTCGGGAATGCCGGTTTCTAACGCACGCGCCGCGTTGAAGCAGGGCACGATGATGCTGATGCGGGGCAATTCGGCTGCGTCAGCGGTCGGGGCGGCCATGACGCGCCGCGCCGACGCCCAGTCGACCCAGCGCAACAGGAAGAGCAGGACGAGCAAGAGGGCGAGCAAGGCGGGGAAGAACCATAAGGCATGGCTACCGAAGGGGCAGGCGAACATGACGGCGAATAAGCAAGAAGGAAGAGACATTGTTTTGGATAATTATAAAGATTGCCGGCGGCGGAACTCGGCGCATACCACAGCCGTGGCGACTGCCACGTTAAGACTTTCAACGGTTGCCGCGTCTTTGGGAAAAGGCGGTATGAGCAGGCGACTGTTTACGCACCGAGCCACCTCGGGCGAGATGCCATTGCCCTCGTTGCCCATCACGATGATGCCGCAGGACTGCAAATTTTGGTTTTGATAAAGGTCTGCGCCGTCGAGGAAGGTGCCATAAATATTTACCTCAGCATCAGAAAAGCCCGACAGCCATTCCGCCAGATTGCCTCTGCGCAGGCTGACCCGCGTGAGCGCACCCATCGTGGCCTGAACCACCTTGGGCGAAAAGGCATCTACGCACCCTTCGGACAGGAAAACGCTGCGAATGCCGAACCAG
Organism: Alloprevotella sp.; assembly: GCA_051868815.1. Classification (GTDB taxonomy): domain Bacteria; phylum Bacteroidota; class Bacteroidia; order Bacteroidales; family Bacteroidaceae; genus Alloprevotella. The sequence goes on along the minus strand of JBJEAH010000201.1, from coordinate 4,621 downwards.
TCCGCCACGCGCAGGATTGTGCCCATGTTGCCGGGGTCTTGCACGGAGTCGAGGACCAGTATCAGGTCTTCTTTAGGCGAGAAAGCCGTGAGCGGCGCATCGGCGGGGCGCTCGAAAAGCGCCCAAACCTGATGGGGCGTAGTGAGGAGCGATATTTGCCGCAGTTCGTCGGGCGTGGCGGTGAGGCAGGAGGCAGAGGCGGGCGCGGCGGGCGCGGCGCGGAAATATTCGGCAGTGCCCACGAGCGTGCGGCACTTGAAGGCGGGCATGAGTTCCGCCACGAGTTTCGGTCCTTCGGCAATAAACACGCCGGCCTCATCGCGCTGCTTCTTGCGGGCAAAGGATTTGAGTTTTTTGAGTTCGTTCTTGCTGAGCATGATTGCTTCGTTAATTGAAATGCCTTGCGGCTAAAATTATGAAGATATGTCTAAATGAGCATTTATCCCTGAAATGTCGTGCAAACTAAGGCTATCATAAATTGCCGGGTACTGTCAACATTGCCCTGAAAGGGCTTGACAACAAAGCGCAGGGGCTTGCCCCTGTGTTTTAGCGGTGGTATTGATTGCCCCTGTAAGGGGCTTATAATTATCATTAAATGAGTGGACTTTATAAATTATTGGCCCCTTACAGGGGCAATCTTGCATGCAACGCTCCACGTAGGGGCAAGCCCCTACGCTAATTTATTAGCCCCTTTCAGGGGCACATCAACTGCAACAATCATTTTGATACGCCCCTACTGATAGGCATTATCTTATAAGAAACCCTTATTTTTGAAAGCAAAACTACAAAGTAATTTCCAATAAACGCGTACCTTTGCGCTTAAATGCACAGGATATTCCACATAAAGCCATATATTATTTGTCTATGCAAGTCCGCCAGCGGGCTTTGGGGCTTTGTGTGCGCCTTGCTGATCTCCCTGTTTTTCCTTTCCGCCTGCTCGTCCACAAAGTTTGTGGGCGAGGACGAATACCTGCTCTCCGACGTGAAGGTGAAGACCGAAGACAAGACGGTGAAAGCATCTTCGCTCAAGGGCATGCTGCGGCAGAAGCCCAACTCCCGATGGTTCAACCTATACAAAGCACCCCTGCACATCTACTCGCTCTCGCGCCGCGACACCACGCGCCACCACCGCTGGAACCGTATGCTTCGGCGCTTGGGCGAGGCACCCGTGATTTACGACTCCGTGCAGACGGAACTGTCCGTCCGCGCCTTGGAACAGGCCCTGCAAAGCAAGGGTTACCTGCACGCGCGGGCAACGTCAAAGACCGAAGTGGCGGGCAAGAAGAAAAAGCGTGTCACCTACACGCTCATGCCCGGGGCGAGGCATTACATTGATTCTTTATCGTACGAATTTGACAACGCTGAAATCGAGCGCATAGTCCGCGCCGACTCGCAAGCGTTCAAACTGCATCGCGGCCTGCCGCTCGACCTGTCCCTGCTCTCTGCGGAACGCGACCGCATCATTTCGCTCTTGGGCGAAAAGGGACGCTACGGGGTGCACAAGGAATACATCAGCTATCGCGCCGACACGCTCACGGGCAGCACGGGAGCGGTGCTTACGCTGCGCTTCAAGAAACCTGCCGGCACGGACGATCGCGCATACAAGGAGCGGCGGTTCAGCAACGTGAATGTTTATGAAGGGAACGAGGAGGACGAGGACGAAGTCGTGGAATATCGCGGCCTGACCTTTCACCTCGGGCGGCGCAAGACGATGAACAAGCGCGTCTACTTCAACCACATTCTCCCCGCCCGCGACAGTCTTTACAAGGAAACGATGATACAAGGCACGTACGCCGCGCTCGGCAGCCTGCCCTGCATTGCTTCCTCAAACATCAGAATACGCGAAAACGCCGCGCCCGACTCTACGCTCAACGCTGACATATCCGTGAAATTCAACAAACCGCACACCCTCGGTATGGAACTGGAAGGAACGAACACGGCGGGCGACTTCGGCGTGGCGGCATCGGTGAACTATGCCAACCGCAACCTCTTTCGCGGCGCGGAGGTGCTTTCGCTGAAACTGCGCGGCGCATACGAAGCCATCACGGGACTGGAAGGTTACGACGGGCACAATTATTTAGAGTGGAACGCCGAGGCAAGCCTCAAATTTCCCTCGCTGCTCGTGCCCTACCTGCCCATACAGCGCGGCAAGCGCATCAAAGCCTCTTCGGAGGTGAGCGTGGTGTTTTCCTCGCAAAACCGCCCGGAGTTCCACCGCCGCGTGCTTACCGGCTCGTGGGCGTATCAGTGGAGCAAAATCACGAAGCCGCGCGTGCGTCATCGCTTCGACCTGATCAACCTCAACTATATCTTCATGCCGGTCATCTCTGAAACGTTTCGCAACGAATACCTCTCGGGCGACGACCCGCGCTATGGCATTTTGCGTTACAGTTATGAGGACCTCTTTATTATGAAGATGGGCTACGGCTTTACGTTCAACTCGCTCCGCAGCAACTCGGCGGCAGGGCTTTATCAGACCAACGGCTATCAGATCAAGGTGAACGTGGAAACGGCGGGCAACCTGCTCTACGGCATCTCCAAACTCACCCACGCGCACCGCAGCGCAACGAAAGATGCCTACACGTTCCTCGGCATTGCCTACTCGCAATATGCGCGGCTGGACTTTGACTTCAGCAAAAGCATCGTCTTCACCGACCGCGCCTCCATGGCCATTCACGCCGCCTTCGGCATCGCGCAGCCTTACGGCAACTCCACAATCCTGCCCTACGAACGGCGCTATTTCGCCGGCGGTGCAAACAGCGTGCGCGGTTGGAGCGTGCGCGGGCTCGGGCCGGGAACTTTTAAGGGCAAAGACGGGAAAATCGACTTTATCAACCAGACGGGTAACCTCAAACTCGACCTGAGCGTGGAGTGGCGCGCGCAACTGTTCTGGAAACTGCACGGCGCGTTCTTCCTCGATGCGGGCAACATCTGGAACACGCGCAAATATGCCGACCAGCCCGGCGGCGAATTTCGCTTCAACAAGTTCTATCGGCAGATTGCCGCAGCCTACGGCGTGGGCCTGCGCCTTAACTTCGACTACTTTATCTTGCGTCTCGACGGCGGCATGAAGGCGGTAAACCCCACCGAGGGCGAAGAGCGCTATCCCTTAATCCACCCGAGGTTCAGCCGCGACTTTACGCTGCACTTCGCCGTGGGGTTGCCGTTCTGATAATATCTATTAAACAAACCTCCTACCCTCTCTCTAATACCATGACCCAATTCATCAGTCTCGGCAGTGGCAGCAGCGGGAACGCCTATTACCTGCGTTCGGCCGACCGTGCGCTATTGCTCGACTGCGGACTTGTATATCGCAACCTCGAACCGCTCTTTTCCAAATACGGACTTTCTAAAAACATCGCCGCCATTCTGCTCACCCACGAGCACGCCGACCACGTGCGGGGCGTGGGCAGGACGGCCGAAGTGATGCACCTGCCCGTCTATGCCACGAAAAAGGTTTACGAGGCAATGTTTCAAAGAAAATACGTTACGCGCCCCGTGCCCGAAGCCTTGCGCCGCAGCCTCGAAGTGGGCAAGCCGATTTGCATCGAACCTTTTACCGTCACGCCAATACATGTACCGCACGACAGCGCAGACAATGTGGGCTACTTTATCGACTGCGGCGACGGCACGCGCCTGCTGCTGCTGACCGACGTGGGCGAGTTCCTGCCTGAAATGGAGGCATTCGTGCCACAAGCCACGCACATCGTTATCGAAACGAACTACGACCCCGATATGCTGCGCACGGGTAAATATCCGGCACGCCTGAAACGGCGCATTGCCTCGGGCACAGGACATTCGGCCAACCCCGACACGGCCGCCTTCCTCGTGAAAACGCTCACGCCCGCCACAAAGCACATCTTCCTCTGCCATCTCAGTGCCGACAACAACCGACCAGAACTGGCGCAGGCCACCGTGGCCGAAACCCTGCGCCGCGAACGCCCCGACCTCGCCGAACTGCCGCCTATCACACCGCTGCCAAGGCTCACGCCGTCGGGAGTTTATGAGTTATAGATAAAACCTTCTTGCCATGTCCCGCCTGCCCAACCTTAGAGAAATCGTGTTGCGCGACACGCCATTTGCCCGCCTCATGACGAAGCGCATCTACAACGTGCTGCTCATCGCCACGCGCTACGACGCGTTTACGCTTGAAGACGACGGGCGCGTGGACGAATTGATTTTCAACGAATACACCTCCCTTAGTCTGCGCTATCCGCCGCGCTTCACACGCGTCACGGACGAGGAGGCTGCGCTCGCCGAACTCGAAAACCATAACTACGAGTTGGTCATCGTGATGCCCAACATGGCGGGGCGCGACATCTTTGCCGCCGCCGCGTCGATCAAGGAGCGTTACCCCGCCCTGCCCATCGTGGTGCTCACGCCCTTTTCGCGAGAAGTGCGGGAACGCATCGCCAAAGCCGACCTCACGGCCATCGACTACGTGTTCGCCTGGCTCGGAAACCCGGAGCTCCTGCTGGCCATCATCAAACTCATCGAGGACAAATGGAACGCTGACGACGACCTCGCCGAAGTGGGCGTGCAGAGCATTCTGCTCGTGGAAGACTCCGTGCGCTTCTATTCCTCCGCCCTGCCCCACCTCTACCGCATCGTGCTGGAACAA
>JBJEAH010000200.1:0-6472 GCA_051868815.1 Alloprevotella sp. | reverse complement strand
ACCTTCTCGAATGTCTGAACCCCTAACGGGCATTTCTTCAACTGCTTGTCCATAACCAGATTTCCTTTTCTTATGCCGCGAAGTTACGACTTCCCGCGCTTTCTGCCAAACTTTGGGCAGTATCTTATATGGAAGGGGAATTTTCAACAAGCTGTTTTATGACGACAATTGAGGCAACTTAGAACAACTTATCCATGTCCTATGGCGTAGTGCCTTCCAGGCACATCGACCTCACATTGCCTATCCGGGCACTGCGTACCCGGTACCATCGCTTCGCTCTGTAGTGCCTTCCAGACACTTGTTTGCCGACGAACTGCACAAAGTAGGGGCGTTTTGCACGACATTTTACTGGGCGTTTTGCAAAACGCCCCTACTCGGCACTTAACACCTAAGTCAATTAACGCGTTTGTAATTAAGCCAACGACTGGGACAACTGGGGACAACTTGCAGTTGTCGCTGGCGAGCGCAACGGGAAAGTGATGCGCTTACTTCCTCCATACCATCTTGTTGACGATGCCGGTATAGCTCTGGATGATTTTGACGACCTTGGTGGAGACGTTTTCGTCTACGTAGTCGGGCACGGGGATGCCGTGGTGGCCGTCTTGGCAAAGGCCGACGGCGGTGTCGACGGATTGCAGGAGGCTCTTGGTGTCGATGCCGGCAATGACGAAGCAGCCTTTGTCGATGGCCTCGGGACGCTCGGTGCTGGTACGGATGCACACGGCGGGGAAGGGATGGCCGACGCTGGTGAAGAAACTGCTTTCTTCGGGCAGCGTGCCGCTGTCGCTCACCACAGCGAAGGCGTTCATCTGCAGGCAGTTGTAGTCGTGAAAGCCTAAGGGCTCGTGCTGGATGACTCTTCCGTCAAGCTTGAAACCGCTTGCCTCAAGGCGGTGGCGGCTGCGCGGGTGGCAGCTGTAAAGTATGGGCATGTCGTACTTCTCTGCCATTTCGTTGATGGCGGTGAAGAGGGAGAGGAAATTTTTCTCCGTGTCGATGTTTTCCTCGCGGTGGGCGGAGAGCAAGATGTATCTGCCTTTCTCCAAGCCCAGGCGCTGATGCACGTCGCTCGCCTCTATCTCTGCAAGGTTCTCGTGCAGCACTTCTGCCATGGGCGAGCCGGTGACGTAGGTACGCTCACGGGGCAGGCCGCATTCGGCGAGGTAACGGCGGGCGTGCTCGGAATATGCCATGTTTACATCGGAGATGATGTCCACGATGCGGCGGTTGGTCTCCTCGGGCAGGCACTCATCCTTGCAACGGTTGCCTGCCTCCATGTGGAAGATGGGGATGTGGAGGCGCTTGGCGCCGATGACGCTCAGGCAGGAGTTGGTATCGCCGAGCACGAGCACGGCATCGGGTCGCGTCTGCGCGAAGAGTTTGTAGGAGCAGTTGATGATATTGCCGCAGGTGGCGCCGAGGTCATCGCCCACGGCATCCATATATACTTCGGGCTCTGCCAGCTTGAGGTCGCGGAAGAAGATGCCGTTGAGGTTGTAGTCGTAGTTCTGCCCGGTGTGGGCAAGGATGACATCGAAATAGCGGCGGCACTTGTTGATGACGGCGGCAAGGCGGATAATCTCGGGGCGGGTGCCCACAATGATGCAAAGTTTCAGTTTGCCGTTGTCCTGCCACTTTATATCGGAATAGTCGTATTTGGGGTGCTTGTCCATAATATGTTTAGTGATTTAATTTGGTTGTTCCACGGAATACTTTTTTTTGCCCACGAAGTTTTTTATTTGCCCACGAATCTCACAAATCTCACTAATTGTTTGCAATGAATAGAATGGCGACCTGGTCGGTCGCACGAATTTACACTAATTCAATGAGGAGACTTATAGAGACAGGTCCTGTGGCGTACTGCCTTCCAGGCACTCGTTCCTCGCTGTGTCTTTTACCCACGAAAATTCCAGGCAATTAATAGATTATGCTCATCCGACCTATGTATGATTAATTTTAGTTACCGCGGTAACAGTTACCGTGGTAACTAAAAATTATATGCGCATAACAAGTTGCAGATGAGTGATTTGTCTAATAAATTAAGCAGGAAGACAGTTTATAAATTTAGTTTTTTTCTTATCAAATAGAACAAAATAGTTGCTGCTGCTGACAGTCCGACAAAAGAATATAATGGAACGACAGGCAACAAAACCTTTAATGCCATAAGTGCCTTATTATGCACTAAATATATGTCAAACGAGATGTCGCCAACAACAGCAGGAACAACTAATCTCTTCTTAATAGGAAACTTTGCCAGCAAAAATATTGCGATGAAAATCGTAACGTAGTTTATCAGGACATGAATCAGTAAGGTTGACACCCCCGACAGCAATATCAATAAACATATAATACCAACACACCATGCTCCGAGATATGCAAATGTCTTCTGTGTTTCACCGTTGTTGTAGAGCGAGGCTATCACGCCTATGGTAAACAAAGGGATAGATATTGTTTGATAATCACGCATTTGCAGAAGCAGCAAAGCGACTGCAATTGCCCCAACGGTCAACAGATTCAAACATATGATTGATACTATATGACTATATCGCTCTCTAATCCAAATGAAAATACCGAAGCAAAGATAAAGTACAATTAATACCTTGACGAACCACAGCACTCCGTCTTCAAATCCCCACAGCAATTTATAAATTACCCCCCCCGTTAACAATTGTTCACCTTGAATGTAGGACTTGATTGGCAGCCAAAGAAAGGTGACCAATAATGCGGGGAGATATACACGCAACAATCTCTTTTTCAGAAAAGAAGAGGTTGGAAGATGCTTTTTCTTCTCGCTTTCCATCAATCCATAGCCGGACAAGAAAAAGAAAACGCCTACTGCAAAAAATCCTCCCTGAAAACTGAACAGTTTATATATTATATTGCCGGAGAGGTCATTCGCACAAACATATTGCGAATAATGGTGCAAAGCGACGGTCAAGGCCGCTGCAAATTTGACCAAAGACGAAAATTGCTTATCTATTTTCAAATCCATAAATTAATCCGTTGGTTGAATAAAATGCAAATTTAATTGTTTTCTACAAGTTGCACGAAATTCGTTGACAGCAAAAAAAATAATTCGTAGGTTTTGCTTTCTCATTCAACCAAAGCGTATACCTTACTTTTGCTTCTCCACCGGGTCGAAATAGGTGTCGGGGCGGGCGGGGTTGAAGATCTCGTTGCAATACATCACGGTGACGAGGTCATCCGTGTCGGAGAGGTTGATGATGTTGTGGGTATAGCCGGGGAGCATCTGGACGGCCTGGATCTTTTCGCCGCTGACTTCGTAGTCCCAGATTTCGTCGGTTCCCTCCTTGCGCAGCCGGATCAGGCCGTGGCCGCTTACGACGATGAAGGTTTCCCACTTGCTGTGGTGCCAGTGCTCGCCCTTGGTCACGCCGGGTTTGGAGATGTTGATGCTCACCTGACCGCTGCTGAGCGTGTGCATCAGTTCGGTGAACGAGCCGCGCTGGTCGACGTTCATCTTGAGGTCGTAGATGGCCTTTCCCTGCGGGAGGTATGAGAGGTAGGTGGTCATGAGCTTGTAGCGCAGGCTGCCTTGGGGCAGTTCCACCATATTGATGCCGTCTTTGTTTGATGCCGCAGCGGCGCACTCGTTGATGATATCCACAATCTCGCCGAGCGTGGCCTTGTGCGTAACGGGCACAAAGCAATAACGTCCGCATGCGGCCGGTACTGTTTCCACGCCCTCGAATTCGCAGCGGTGCTCCTTGCCCGCCAATGCGCCTATCATCTCGTCCACGAGGTCGTCGATATAGAGCAGTTCCATCTCCACGCTGCGGTCGTTGACCTGTATGGGCAGGTCGCGGGCGATGTTGTGGCAGAAGGTGGCGATGGCGCTATTGTAGTTGGGGCGGCACCATTTGCCGAAGAGATTGGGGAAACGATAGACAAGTACCTTCGCGCCGGTCTCCTTGCCATACCCGAACATCAGTTCCTCGCCCGCCTTCTTGCTCTTGCCGTATTCACTTGTGCCGAAACGGCCGGCGAGGGTGGCCTGGATTGACGAGGAAATCATCACGGGGCAGCGGTTGCCGTGCTTGCGGAGGGTGTCGAGCAGGACGGAGGCGAAGCCGAAGTTACCCTGCATGAACTCTTTCTGGGTCTGCGGGCGGTTCACGCCGGCGAGGTTGAACACGAAATCGCACTTTTTGCACCACTCATCAAGTTGCTCGGGCGTGGAGTCGATGTCGTATTCGAACACCTCCGATACGGACAGGTCGCCGTACCAGCGCGCCTTGCCGTATTTTATATTATTTAGTTGGGAGCAGAGGTTGCGGCCTACGAAGCCCTTGGCTCCCGTGACGAGGATTTTCATGGTTGCTGTTGTAATATGTCTTCTGGTGCGGCGGGTGCATACGCGCCGTCTTTGGATTCGAACAGGATGGTGGGTTCTTTCACCTCAACGGTGTGGAACTGCCCGATGGGGATTTGCAGGCCCTCTCCGGCGCAGAGCGTGAAGCGGGCGGTTTCCTGTCCCTGCTCATCGAAATATATTTCGTCGAGGCAGCCGAAGAGCACCACGGCGGTCTCGGCGGAGTGCGGATGGCGGTGAACGGGCACTGCGGTGCCGGGCAGCAGGGCGTTGAGCATGCGCTGGCTCTGGTCGGCGGGGGAGGTGCGCAGGTCGGTGGCCTGGCGCAGGCGGGGATTATCGGCCGCCTCGCGGAGCAGACGGGCGTAAAGGTCGGTATCGAGTTTCATGGTTTGCTGGATTAACGCGTTGGTTGGATTAGGGATTAAGTGCCTGGAAGGCACTACAAAAGCGCAGCTTTTTGGTAACCGGGGACGAAGTCCTCGGATAAGCGTGGCAAGGACGATGTGCCTGGAAGGCACTACGCCACAGGACATGTACTCTAAAACATTTCCACTGGCGTACTGCCTTCCAGGCAGAATCATCGCATCAGCCTCCACCGGGCACTGCGTACCCGGTTATCATCGCTTCGCTCCGTACTGCCTTCCAGGCAGTTAATACTCTTATCATATAATTTACTAATTCAATCAACGACCTGTCATTGCACGAAATTTCCCTCGCCCGTCAATTCCTTCTGGATATATTCGAGGGCGGCAATCTTGGCTTTGGTCTCTTCGACCGTGAGCATGCGCGTGTTGTTGGAATTGAACTCGGTGAGGGTGTTGCGATTGGTTTCGCCTTCCTTGAAATACTTGTCGTAGTTCAGGCCTCGGTTGTCGGCGGGCACGCGGTAGAAGTCGCCAAGGTCCTCTGCCTTGGCACATTCCTCGTTGGTGAGCAAGGTCTCGTAGAGCTTCTCGCCGTGGCGGATGCCGATCACCTTGATGTCTTCCTTCTTGCCGCCAAACAGTTCGCACACGGCCTCGGCCTGCGTCTGGATGGTGCAGGCAGGGGCTTTCTGCACGAGGATATCGCCGTTCTGCCCGTGCTCGAAGGCGAAGAGGACGAGGTCGACGGCCTCCTCGAGCGACATGATGAAGCGGGTCATCGTGGGCTCGGTCAGGGTGATGGGGTTGCCGTTGCGGATCTGGTCAATCCACAGGGGAATTACCGAGCCCCGGCTGCACATCACGTTGCCGTAGCGCGTGCAGCAGATTTTCGTGCCGCCGGAGTAGCGGCTCTTGGCCACGGCGATTTTCTCCTCGATAGCCTTGGTGATGCCCATGGCGTTGATGGGATAGGCGGCCTTGTCGGTAGAGAGGCAGATGACGGCCTGCACGCCGGACTCGATGGCGGCGGTCAGCACGTTGTCGGTACCTATCACGTTGGTCTTGACGGCCTCCATCGGGAAAAACTCGCAGGAGGGCACCTGCTTCAGGGCGGCGGCGTGGAAGATGTAGTCCACGCCGGGCATGGCACCCTTGCAGGACTGCAGGCTGCGCACGTCGCCGATGTAGAATTTTATCTTGTGCGCCACGTCGGGGTATTTCGCCTGGTACTCGTGACGCATGTCGTCCTGCTTTTTCTCATCGCGTGAGAAGATGCGTATCTCGCCGATGTCGGTGCGCAGGAAGCGGTTGAGGACGGCGTTGCCGAACGAACCGGTGCCGCCGGTAATCATCAAGGTCTTGTCTTTGAAAATGCTCATGGCTGTATATTATATATATGTATGTATGCGCGGCTAATCCTTCTTGTCGTATTTTTCGTAGACGGAGTTTTTGGACTTGAACTCGGGCACGGTCTGCTTCATGAGTACCACCATCTCGGGGATTTTCACCTCGCGGCTCAGGTCCTCGAGCTTCTCGGCGGCGGCAAGGGCATCGGCATAGGCGTACTCCCGCACCTTGGCCACGCGGATGCGGTCGTGATGCGTCGGAAGCGTGTTCTCCGCGTTGGAGAGCACCTCCTCGTAGAGCTTCTCGCCCGGGCGCAGGCCCGTGTACTCTATCTTGATGTCCCTGCCCGGGACGAAGCCCGCCAGCTCTATCATCCGCTCGGCAAGGTGCGATATCTTCACGCTCGCGCCCATGTCGAACACAA
>JBJEAH010000199.1:0-6506 GCA_051868815.1 Alloprevotella sp. | reverse complement strand
GGTCAGCTCGCAGCTAACGGCACGGTAACCGGCAGCAACGGCATTGCAGCCAACGGCGGTTACATCGTTGACGCTACGCTCGTAGTTAATCCGCTCGCTCCGATTGCTCCCACGTCAGTTACTCCCGCTGACCAGGCAGAAGTAGAAAGCTTCACCGCTGCTACCATTACCTTCGAAGACGCAGTAAACTACGACGCTGAAAAGGAAATTACCATCGGCCAGCGCTTCGGCATGTACTACGAAACTGCTACCGTAACCGTTGAAGGCAACACGGTAACCGTTACCGCTCCCGCCGAAATCACCGAACCGGGCTACTACACGATTATTGTTCCCGAAGGCGCATTCAGCAACGCAGAAGGCCGCATCAACGAAGCATTCTCTACTTCGTTCATCATCACGGCTCCTGCAAACACCTTCGAATACACCAGCGTAAGTCCTGAAAACGAAAGCACGCAGCAGTCGCTCCACGTGATTACCCTGTCCTACGCTCCCGAATGGATTGGCTGGGTAGACGCTACGCCGATTGACGTGCTTGACGCTGAAAGCAACGCCGTTGGTACCGCTACGCTCTCTATGAGCGAAACGGACTACACTGATGCACTCCTTACGCTGAACGTACCCCTCACGGCTGACGGCACTTACACCATCACCGTTCCCGAAGGCTATATCTACGACAACAACTACGACGGCGAGGCAGAAGACAAGGGCGTTTCTTTGGGTGCAACCTATAACCCCGCCTTCACCCTGACCTTCACCGTATCTCAGAACACTGGCATCGACTCCGTTTCTATCGACCGCAACGCTGGCAAGACTATCTTCAGCATCGACGGTCGCAAGGTAAGCGGCAAGCTCCAGCGCGGTGCTTACATCATCGACGGTCAGAAGAAATTCGTGAAGTAATTTCTTGATTAACCTCTCATAGCAACGGGGGCGGCAGAAATGTCGCCCCCGTTTTGGTTATACATATATAATATTGTGTATCGCGTACGCTTCGCACGAACCGCAAAACGCCCTTTCCTTACGTTAGAACGCCTTATTATCTTGCTTATAACGCGGATTTTGAGTAACTTTGCGCCTTGAAAATTAAAAATCAAGGAAAAAGTAAATGATTACACTTTCAAATTTGGCCATTCAGTTTGGCAAGCGCATCCTCTATCAGGATGTGAATATGAAGTTCACCAACGGCAACATCTACGGCATTATCGGCGCAAACGGCGCAGGCAAGTCCACGCTGCTCCGCGCCATCTCCGGCGAGCTCGACCCCACGAAAGGCTCTGTGGAAATGGGCCCCGGCGAACGCCTCTCTGTGTTGAGCCAGGACCACTTTAAGTACGACCAGTTTACCGTGCTCGACACGGTGCTCATGGGGCACACGGTGATGTGGGACGTGATGCAACGCCGCAACGAACTTTATTCTAAGGCCGACTTCTCCGATGAGGACGGCATTCTCGTGGCTGAACTGGAAGACAAGTTTGCACAAATGGGCGGCTACACCGCCGAAAACGATGCCGCCACACTGCTTAGCGGTCTCGGCATCAAGGAAGCCCTGCACGGCAAACTCATGGGCGACCTCTCGGGTAAGGAAAAGGTGCGCGTGATGCTGGCGCAGGCACTCTTTGGCGAACCGGACAACCTGCTGCTCGACGAACCGACCAACGACCTCGACCTCGAAACGGTGGAATGGCTGGAAGACTATCTCGGCAACTTTGAGCACACGGTGCTCGTGGTAAGCCACGACCGACACTTCCTCGACCAAGTGTGCACACACACCGTGGACATCGACTTCGGAAAGGTGACGCTCTTCTCTGGCAACTATTCCTTCTGGTACGAGTCGTCGCAACTCGCCTTGCGCCAGGCGCAAAACCAGCGGCAAAAAGCCGAGGAGAAGAAGAAAGAACTGGAAGAATTTATCCGCCGCTTCTCTGCCAATGTGGCAAAGAGCCGCCAGACCACGAGCCGCAAGAAGATGCTCGAAAAGCTCAACGTGGAAGAAATCAAGCCCTCCACGCGCAAATATCCGGGCATCATCTTCCAAATGGACCGCGACCCGGGCAACCAAATCCTCGAGGTGGAAGGCCTGAAAGCCGTGACGGACGACGGAACGGTGCTCTTCGACAACCTCAACTTCAACATTGAGAAAAACGAAAAGGTGGTGTTCATCAGCCACGACCCCCGCGCCATGACCGCCCTCTTCGAAATCATCAACGGACACCAGCAGCCCGCCGCCGGCACGTATAAGTGGGGCGTGACGATTACGACGGCTTACCTGCCGCTCGACAATACGGAGTTTTTCCAAAACGACCTTAACATGATTGACTGGCTCAGCCAGTACGGCGAGGGCAACGAGGTATATTTCAAGGCATTCCTCGGGCGTATGCTCTTCAAGGAAGAGGAGCAGCTCAAGAAGGTGAACGTGCTCTCGGGCGGCGAGAAGATGCGCTGCATGATTGCGCGTATGCAGCTGCGCAACGCTAACTGCCTTATCCTCGACACACCGACCAACCACCTCGACATGGAGAGCATCCAGGCATTCAACAACAACCTCAAACTCTTCAAGGGCAACATTCTCTTTGCCAGCCACGACCATGAGTTTATCAACACGGTGGCAAACCGCGTGATCGAGCTGACGCCCCACGGCAGCATCGACAAACTCATGAACTACGAAGACTATATCCACGACGAGCGTATCCACGAACTGCGCGAGCAGATGTACGCCGGTACGGCTCGCCAATAAGCACTTGCCTATAAGCAAAAGCCACTTTGGTATGGCTTTTGCTTATTATTTGTTGGTTGAAATTGTCCAAAATAAATACCGCTTGCTTCGTTTGAAGCCCAAGGGCACGCCGCCTACTCTCACCACACAGGACAAGCGGTGTTGATTGTTTTTGTATGAATCATCCAACAAGTATATTTCCAATAAACTCATACGCTATGACCAAAGACAAGAATAAAGAACAAGAACTGAAAGAGAATGTTCAGGAACAGGCTCCTGAAACAGAGATTGAAAACGCACAGACCGAAAGCGAAACCGCCGAAACGGCAGAGGCAGAAGCCGAAGAGAAAGACCCGCTGGCAGAAGCACAGGAACAGCTGGCCGCGCTCAACGACAAATATCTGCGCCTCGCCGCCGAGTTCGACAACTTCCGCAAACGCACCATCAAAGAAAAGGCCGACCTTATCCTCACCGGCGGCGAGAAGGTGCTGAGTGCCCTGCTGCCCGTGCTCGACGACCTCGAACGCGCCCGCGACAACATGCAGAAGTCCACCGACGTGGAGAGCCTGCGCGAAGGCGTGGAGATGATTATCGGCAAACTCGACAAGACCCTCGCCGCGCAAGGGCTGAAACGCATGGAGCCCATCGGCACGCTCTTCGACACGGACTTCCACGAAGCCATCGCCTTGGTGCCCGTGCCTGAGGACGAAAAGAAAGGCCACGTCATCGACTGCGTGCAGACGGGTTACCTTCTGGGCGAGAAAGTGGTGCGCCACGCCAAAGTGGTCGTAGGACAATAATATTATAATGTATCAGAAATCCATTGCTAACAAGTAGGGCGTTTTGCATATATTTCATACGCCCGAACACGCAATGAAGACAACAACATAGTTATGGCAGAAGAAACCGACTATTACAAGATACTCGGCGTGGAGCGTACGGCCACGGCCGACGAGATTAAGCGTGCCTACAAGAAGGTGGCCATCAAATACCACCCCGACCGCAATCCCGGCGACAAGGAAGCCGAGGAGAAGTTCAAGCAGGCGGCGCAGGCCTACGACGTGCTGCGCGACCCCGACAAGCGTGCCCGCTACGACCAGTTCGGCGCGGCAGGCGTGGACGGAGCCGCCGGCGGGTTCGGCGGGTTCGGCTCCGGCGGCATGGACCTCAACGACATTTTCCGCAACTTCGGCGACATCTTCGGCGGTTTCGGAGGGTTCAGCGGTTTCGGAGGCGGCGGACGCGGGCAGCGGCAATACCGGGGCAGCAACATGCGCATGAAGGTGCGCCTCACACTTGAAGAAATCAGCACGGGCGTTACCAAGAAATTTAAGGTGCGCAAGGACATCGCCTGCACCGAATGCCACGGCACGGGCTGCGCCTCGGGACATTCGCCCGAAACCTGTCCCACCTGCCACGGACAGGGCTACGTCATTCAGAGCCGCCGCAGTTTCCTCGGCATGATGCAGACGCAAGAGGTGTGTCCCAGCTGCCACGGCGAGGGCACCATCATCAAGCACATTTGCAGCCATTGCCACGGCGAAGGCGTTACGACGGGCGAGGAAATCGTTGAAATCAATATCCCCGCCGGCGTGGCAGAAGGCATGGTGGTGAACGTGCCGGGCAAGGGCAACGCCGCGAAGCACGGCGGCGTGCCGGGCGACATACAGGTGCTTATCGAGGAAGAGCCGCACAAAGACTTTATCCGCGACGACACCGACCTTATCTACAACCTGCTGCTCACCGTTTCGCAGGCCGCCCTCGGCGACACCATTGACATTCCCACCCTCACGGGCAAGGCACGCATCAAGATTGAACCGGGCACTCAGCCTGGCACCGCGCTCCGCCTGCGCGGCAAGGGCCTGCCCGCCGTGCAGGGCTATGGCATGGGCACGGGCGACATCGTGGTAAACATCAGCGTCTACATTCCCGAGCACCTCACGAAAGAGGAGCGCAAAGCCTTCGAGGCACTGCGCGAGAACGACCACATGCAGCCTAACGACAGCATCAAGGACAAAATATTCCGCGCCTTCCGCAATTATTTTGATAAATAAAAAAATTAGACGGGCAAACGCGTTTGCCCGTCTAATTGTATATGTGCAGCAACAAGTAGGTGCGTTTTGCAAATGGCGTGCAAACGAGCGCAATTGAGCTTGCTCAAATTGCCGAGCCGCAGCCTATTTTATGCAAAACGCCCGCCGAATGCGCAGAAAGGGAAACCCTATGACCTACCAAGAAACGCTACAATATCTTTTCGTGAAAACGCCGATGTTCCAGCAAGTCGGGGCAAAGGCATACAAGCCCGGGCTGCAAGTCACCGAAACGCTCGACGCGCACCTGAACCACCCGCACCGCAACTACGCCACCATACACGTGGCAGGCACGAACGGCAAGGGCAGCACGGCGCACCTCATCGCAGCCACGCTGCAAAGCGCGGGGCTGCGCGTGGGGCTTTACACCTCGCCCCACCTCGTGGACTTCCGGGAACGTATCCGCGTGAACGGCGAGCCGGTGAGCGAGCAATACGTGGTGGATTTTGTGGAAAGGGAGCGCGGTTTCTTCGAGCCGCTCCGCCCCTCGTTTTTTGAAGTGACCACAGCCATGGCACTGCGCTACTTTGCCGACGCACGGGTAGACGTGGCGGTGATAGAAGTGGGGCTTGGCGGACGGCTCGACTGCACCAACATCATCAGCCCCGTGCTCTCCGTCATCACCAACATCAGCCTCGAGCACACCGCACTGCTCGGCAACACGCTTGCAGAGATTGCCGCCGAAAAGGGCGGCATCGTCAAGCCCGCCACGCCCGTAGTCGTCGGCGAGCGCACGCCCGAAACCGCCGCCGTGTTCCGCCGCATTGCCGAAGAAAAGGGCGCACCGCTCTTCTGGGCGGACGAGGACGACGAGATTCTTGACTTCGACAAGGCTGTCCAGGCTTCCGGCAAGCGCTTCGGCGAAGAAATGGAAACTTACGCCACGCGCCGCTTCGGGCCAATCAGTTGCCCGCTCACGGGACGCTGCCAAAGGCTCAACGCCCGCACCGTGCTCTGCGCCCTGCGCCACCTGCCTTTCGAGGGCATCACACCTGCGGCCGTGACCCAAGGCTTCCGCAACGTGGAAAGCCTCACGGGCTTGCGCGGCCGCTGGCAAACCGTGGCGCACCGGCCGCTCACGATTTGCGATGTGGGGCACAACCCGGGCGGCCTGACGCTTACCGCAGCCCGGCTGCGCGAGATACTATTGAGCGGCAAGCGGCTGCATCTCGTGTTCGGCATGGCGGAAGACAAAGACATCAGCACCGTGCTCGGCCTACTGCCCCACCCTGCCCCCGGACAGCATATATATTATTATTGGACGCAGGCCTCCGTGCGCCGCGCCCTGCCCGCCGACCGGCTAAAAGCCATTGCCGAAGCGAGCGGGCTGACAGGCGGCACCGCCTTCCCTGACGTTCCTGCCGCCTATGCCGCCGCCCGCGCTGCCGCCGCACCCGAAGACGTTATTTTCGTGGGCGGCAGCTGTTTCATCGTTGCCGACTTCTTAGGAGGGAACAGGTGAGGTGTGCAACAAGTAAGATAATAGCGACGAACAAAACATTCTATATTGCAAACTCGACTTTTCATTTTCGGGGGGGGGTATTTTAATAATTTATAATTAGGTTTCAATTTGCTACCTATTTTCTTGCAGTAAAACGTTGTTTTTCTCTAATTTTGGCGTGTAAATGACTTTATATTTATGGTTATTTACGTATTGATTGTCTATTCAACCAAACTTAATTACAATTTTATGAGAAAAATTA
>JBJEAH010000198.1:0-6513 GCA_051868815.1 Alloprevotella sp. | reverse complement strand
ATACTTTGTGCCGCAAGGGTAGGGGCGTTCTGCAGAACGCCCGGAATATGGTTGAGCTCTTCATTTTCCATGCGGCGGGAGTGCCTGGAAGGCACTACGGAGCGTAGCGACGATAACCGGGTACGAAGTGCCCGGAAAGGTGCTGTGAGGAAGACGTGCCTGGAAGGCACTACGCCATAGGACAGGCACTTATTTACATATCCTCTGGCGTAGTGCCTTCCAGGCACATCGTCCTCGCCACTCCTATCCGGGCACTTCGTACCCGGTTATCGTCGCTTCGCTCCGTACTGCCTTCCAGGCAGATAGCATGCAAAACTCCAAGGTCACGTAAGCACAATCATCTGTACACGTAAGCACAATCATCGGTACAGTAAGCACAATCATCGGTACACGTCAAAAGCCATCTTTTCACTGTGTAAAATCTTCCTTTCTCCCGGATATTTTCCCCTTTCTCCCTTATATTTTTTACTATCTGCTAAGAAAAAGTTTGTTACAAACTTTGTAACGCTTGTTACAAACTTTCTAATACATGTTACAAACTTTGTAATACGTGTTACAAACTTTGTAACAAAAAATTTTTCGGAACAAATAAAAAAAAACTGCGCAGAAAGGAAAAACTTTCTGCGCAGATAGGGAAATTTTTCAAGGGCTTAGCGGCTATGAAGCAAGCGCCCGAAGTTTCTATTTCTTGGTCCAGCTGTCTTTCAGTCCGACGGTGCGGTTGAACACAAGTTTTTCGGGCGTGGAATGCTTGTCGTAGGTGAAATAGCCGATGCGCTGGAACTGCAGGTAGCGCGTGGCGGTCTGCTCGGCGACGTACTTCTCGACGTAGCAGTTGGGCAACACGGTGAGCGAGTCGGGGTTGAGCAGTTCGCGGAAGTCGCGCTCGTCGGCGGAAGGGTTTTCCACGTTGAAGAGGCGGTCGTAGAGTCGCACCTCTGCGGGCAGACAGTGGGCCGCACTCACCCAGTGGAGCGTGCCTTTCACCTTGCGGTTGGCGCCTTCGAGGCCGCTGCGGCTCTCGGGGTCGTATTCGCAATAGATTTCCTCGACGGTGCCGTCGGCGGCTTTCTTGCAACCCGTGCATTTCACGATGTAGGCGTTTTTGAGGCGCACCTCCTTGCCGGGCACCATGCGGAAGAATTTCTTGGGCGCGTCTTCCATAAAGTCTTCGCGCTCAATCCAGAGCTCGCGGCTGAAGGTGATGGTGTGCGTGCCGTCGGCCTCGTTCTCGGGGTTGTTCACAGCTTCCATTTCCTCCGTCTGTCCTTCGGGATAGTTGGTCACGATGAGTTTCACGGGGTTGAGCACGGCGGACACACGGAGCGAGCGGGCGTTGAGGTCCTCGCGGGCGGCGGCTTCGAGCATGGCGTAGTCGTTGAGTGCGTCGAACTTCGTGTAGCCAATCATGTCCACAAACTTGCGCACGGCCTCGGGCGAGTAGCCTCGGCGGCGCAGGCCGCACACCGTCGGCATGCGGGGGTCGTCCCAGCCGTCTACCAGGCCTTCCTTGACCAAAGCGAGGAGCTTGCGCTTGCTCATCACCGTGTAGGTGAGGTTCAGGCGGTTGAACTCGTACTGGCGCGGGCGGTGGTCTTCGAGGTCGTTGCCTTCTTTAAGCTCGTCGATAAAGTAATCGTAGAGCGGGCGGTGGGGCACAAACTCGAGGGTGCAGATAGAGTGGGTCACGCCTTCGAAGTAGTCGCTCTGCCCGTGCGCGAAGTCGTACATGGGATAGGCTTTCCACTTCGTGCCAGTGCGGTGGTGCTCCTTATTGATGATGCGGTAGATGATGGGGTCGCGGAAGTGCATGTTGGGGTTGGCCATGTCGATCTTGGCGCGGAGCACCATAGAGCCTTCGGGCAGTTCGCCGCTGTTCATTTTCTCAAACAGGGCGAGGCTTTCCTCGATGGGGCGGTTGCGGAAGGGGCTTTCGGTGCCGGCCTGCGTGGGCGTGCCTTTCTGCTGCGCTATCTGCTCGCTCGTCTGCTCATCCACGTAAGCCTTGCCCTCTTTGATGAGCCGCACGGCGAAGTCCCAGAGTTGCTGGAAATAGTCGGAGGCATAATATATATTGCCCCACTTGAAGCCGAGCCACTCGATGTCTTCCTTGATCGAGTCGACGTATTCGGTGTCTTCCTTCTGCGGATTGGTGTCGTCGAAGCGCAGGTTGCACACGCCGCCAAACTTCTGCGCCACGCCGAAGTCCATGCAAATGGCCTTGGCATGACCAATGTGGAGATAGCCGTTCGGCTCGGGCGGGAAACGTGTCTGGAGACGGCCGTCGTTCTTACCGTCGGCCAAGTCGCGCGCAACGATTTGCTCTATAAAGTTCAGGTAAGCCTTTTCTTTTGGTGCAACGTTTTCTGTCATAAACTGTTAGATGTTATTTTCCTGTAAGTATTTTGACACGTGGTTTCGGACATTCTAGAAACTGGCCACTAATTATCTGCTATTAAAAGTAGGGGCGTTTTTAAAACGCCCGTCTGAAATTGAAGAATATCCTTCACTTAGTTTGCCATTTCGGAGATAAACTTGATGCGCACGAGGCGGATTTCTTCTTCCGAGTATTCGTCGCCAAGTTCGTCGATGGCATCGTCAAGGTCGTCAGTTTCAGACTCTTTGAAGTACTGGTAAATGTCATCCACGTGGTCTTCGTCCATCACGTCGTTGATGAAATAATCGATGTTGATCTTCGTGCCGGAATAGACAATGGCTTCAATTTTGTCGAGCAGCTCGTCAAATTCCAGCCCCTTGGCGACGGCGATGTCGTCGAGCGCCACCTGACGGTCGATGCTGCTGATAATGGCCACCTTGTCCTTGGCCTTGTTTGCCACGGTGCGGATACGGAGGTCTTCGGGGCGCTCGATTTCGAAGTCCTTGCAGTGCTGCTTGATGAGTTTGCAGAACTCCGTGCCGTAGCGCTTGGCCTTTCCTGCGCCCACGCCGGGAATGTTTTGCAGTTCCTCGATGGTCTGCGGATAAATGGTAGCCATCGCTTCGAGCGAGGGGTCTTGGAAAATCACGTAGGGCGGCACGTCCAGCTCCTTGGAAAGACGCTTGCGCAGGTCTTTGAGCATTTGGAAGAGCGTGGGGTCGACGGCACACGAAGCAGCGTCCTGCGGGAGGCTGGCTTCTTCTTCTTCGAAATCGCGCTCCTCAACAATGGTGAAGGAAACGGGATTATTCATAAAAGCACGGCCCTCGTCGGTAACGCTAAGCACGCCGAAGTCTTCAACGTCCTTGGCGATATAGCCGGCTATGACGGCCTGGCGGATAACGGCGTTCCAAGTGCGCTCGCTCGTATCGTCGCCGATGCCAAACACTTCAAGTTCATCGTGATGATGGGCGCAAACCTCGTCGGTGGGCTTTCCCATCAGAATATCCTTTACATAGTCTTCGCGGAAGTGCTCCTTGATGGCGATAATCACTTCCAACACCTTATTTAATTGCGTTTTTGCTTCCACTTGTTTTTTAGGATTAATACAGTTATCACAGTTTTCGCAATTATCCTGGAGATATTCTTCTCCGAAATAATGCAGCAACAGCTTGCGGCGGCAAACGGAACTTTCGGCATAGGCTGCGGTTTCTTTAAGCAGCTGCTTGCCAATCTCCTGTTCTGCGAGCGGCTTGCCTTCCATGAACTTCTCGAGTTTCTGAAGGTCTTTGTAAGAATAGAAAGCGATGCATAGCCCCTCGCCCCCGTCGCGCCCGGCGCGACCCGTCTCCTGGTAATAGCCTTCAAGGCTCTTGGGAATGTCGTAGTGGATAACGAAGCGAACATCGGGCTTGTCGATGCCCATGCCGAAGGCGATGGTGGCGACTATCACGTCGATGCGCTCCATGATGAAGTCGTCCTGTGTTTGCGAGCGCAGGGCCGGTTCCATGCCGGCATGATAGGCTTCCGCCTTGATGTCGTTGGTGCGCAGCACCTCTGCCAGCTCTTCCACCTTCTTCCTGCTCAGACAATAGATGATACCGCTTTTGCCGGAGTGTTGCTTGATGAATTTAATTAAGTCTTTGTTTATATTATCTGTTTTCGGCCGCACCTCATAATATAAGTTGGGGCGGTTGAAAGAACTCTTGAACTCCACGGCGTCGGGGGTGCCAAGATTTTTCTTTATATCGGTCTTGACCTTTTCGGTCGCCGTTGCGGTGAGCGCGATGACCGGCGCGTTGCCGATTTCGTTGATGATGGGGCGAATCTTGCGGTACTCGGGCCGGAAGTCGTGCCCCCACTCGGAAATGCAGTGCGCCTCGTCGACGGCGTAGAAGGAGATTTTTATAGATTTGAGGAACGCCACGTTGTCTTCTTTCGTCAGCGATTCGGGAGCCACGTAGAGCAGTTTTGTAAGCCCGGAGCGAATGTCGCGTTTCACCTTGTCCACCTGTGCTTTCGTGAGGGAGGAGTTGATGAAGTGCGCCACGCCGTCCTCTTGGCTCATGTGGCGCATCGCGTCCACCTGGTTTTTCATCAGGGCAATGAGCGGCGAGATGACGATAGCCGTTCCGTCCATCAGAAGCGAGGGCAATTGGTAACACATCGACTTGCCGCCTCCGGTGGGCATAAGCACAAAAACATCCTTGCCGTCCAGCAGGCTGCGGATAACGGCTTCCTGATTGTCTTTGAAAGAGTCAAAGCCAAAATGGCGTTTGAGCGCTTTGTGTAAATCCAATTTTGCCTTCATGGGAGGGAAGAAGTAAGGTGGTCTTATAGGCTTGGCTGGAATGCTCTAACGTTTGAGGCAAACGGTCTGCGATGCGCCGTCGCTTGTCTTCACGATGTAGAAACCGGGCGTGGGCAACTGTGAGAGCGGCAAGCGGTGGCCGGCCAGGTCGTAGAGGGCGGCGATGCCGTTTCCTTTATAGGAAAGCCCTTTCCCGGTAATCCCGAAATCGTCGGTGCTTATGGTGGAAATGCCTTCTATAATGCAGCATTCGGCATCGGCAGGGACGAGCGAATAGAGACAGCCGGCATCGGTGACATTCGTGCCGTTGCCCCAGTTCAGCACGAGATAATTTCGCGCACTGCCCGACTGGTTCAGTTCCGACGTGCCGTTGCTGATGGCATAGAGGCAGCCCATAATGCCGCTTGTGGTGAGCGTCCACCCGGAGGCGGGCGGCGTGGCCGAAGTGGGCATCTGTACGGCGGGTATCTTCACTTCGCCCGTGGTGAGATATAGGCCGGAAGCACGGTTTACGAGGTCGTAAGTGCCGTCGGCGCGGCGCGTCAGTTTCCACATGGAGGCATTGCCTTGCGGCTCGGTGAAGCCTTTAAGTCCGTCGGTCGTATGCGTGGCGTAGCGGCTCTCACGTTTGGGCGTGATAAGATAGTACCAAAACGTTGTATCGGTAGCCGTGACGGGCAAGCGCAGTTCGGCGAGCCTTGAAGCCATAAGTTCGGCTTCGGCAGGGCGGGAGGAGTAGACGTTGGCGGTTTCGCCAGGGTCGGCAGCAAGGTCGTAGAGCTGCGGCGTGGCCAAATAGCCCGTCTCAATGTTGACGGTTGAGATCTTCGCCGCGCCGTTCGACGGCTCAATGTATTTCCACTGTCCGCTTTGCAGAGAGAGCGTGCGGTTGGCAGCCATTGTGGCCGCGAAACTGCGGTCGTCGGTGTTGCGCCCTAGCCAGGTGTCGAGGCTGTTGCGGCTGTCGATGCCCGCCCCAAGGGGTACGGTGGTGTTGATGAGGGCAGCGGCGTCGGCCAGCAGGTCGATTTGTGACACCAAAGCATTGGAAGTATCGCCGCTGCGCACGGTGCCCGGCCAGCAAACGATGAAAGGCACGCGCGTACCGGCTTCGAAAGCACTGTACTTGCCGCCGCGCCAATTTCCCCAGGGTGTGTGGTCGCCGTTGAGGGTGGCGGCCTGGTCCTGATAGCCGTCGTCGAGCACAGGGCCGTTGTCGCTGGTGAGTATGACGAGCGTGTTGTCCGTCAGCCCGTTGGCTTCAAGCGCCTCAATCACTTTGCCTACCGTTTCGTCGAACTGCAGAATGGCTTCGCCGCGCAGTCCGAGCACGCTCTTGCCGCGAAAACGCTCGTTCGGCATACGCGGCACGTGCACATCGTTGGTGCAGAGGTACATAAAGAAGGGTTGCTCTTTATTCCGCTCAATGAAGCGTACGGCGGCTGCCGATATTGAGTCGGCAATATCTTCATCGCGCCAAAGGGCACGGCCGCCGCCTTTCATGTAACCTATGCGCCCGATGCCGTTCACGATGCTCTGATTGTGTCCGTGGCTCGACTTGAGCTTGGTGAGCAGTTCGGGGTTTGCAGCACCCGTGGGCTCGCCTTCAAAGTTCGAGGTGTAGCTCACAGAGATAGGTGCGGTGGGATCGTAGTTCACCACGCGTCCGTCTTCGATAAAGACACAGGGCACGCGGTCGGCAGTGGCGGCCATAAGGTAGTGGTGGTCAAAGCCGATGTCGGCAGGTGAAAGGTCGAGTGTGCCGTTCCAATCCTGCGTTCCTTGCTTATCGCCCAGACCCAGATGCCATTTGCCGATGGCAGCC
>JBJEAH010000197.1:0-6559 GCA_051868815.1 Alloprevotella sp. | reverse complement strand
AGAGCGCGGCGCGGCGCACTTCCTGCTTTTGTTTTACCCGCAACTATCAGCAAGATCGTGAAAATTTTAAGCAAGCTCGTAAAAATTATCTCCTTGATCGTGAAAATTATCTTATAGGATAGTTAATCCGATCTTACCAAATCGCAAAAATTTTCTGCCTGAAAATTTTTCGCAAGTACGAGAACGTTATATTTTCCTAAACTTTCAAAATTTCCGAGAAAGCAGAAGCGTAAAAATTGCAAACGGAAAAATCACGCTCTGCGCAGAAAGTGAAAAGGCGATAACGTTTGTTTGCGATTGGGGAAACGGGGAAAAAGATTATGTTTTGCATTGCGTGCCTGGAAGGCACTACGGAGCGAAGCGACGATAACCGGGCACGAAGTGCTCGGATAGGTGTAGCGAGGACGACGTGCCTGGAAGGCACTACGCCACAGGACGTGTATGGCAGTACACCTGTGGCAATGTATAAAGAGCCAGTCCATCGGCGTAGTGCCTTCCAGGCACATCTTGCAGTCCTCATTGTCCCGGACACTTCGTGCCCGGTTACCGTCGCTACGCTCCGTAGTGCCTTCCAGGCACTTAGTATGGCACTACGCCACAGGGATTAAGGGCGAGCAAAAGCCATTAGGCTTTCATGCTCGGCGTTAAGCCCGGCGGCATGCCCTTGGGCTTCAAACGAGGCAAGCGGTTTTTATGGTTTTTGTCAAATTCAATTACAAATTCCACAAAGAAGTTTCTTTTGCAAAACACGAAAAAACAGGGCTCGCGCAACATTTGCTTATAAGAAAGGCAGAAAATTCGGGATAAATTGCGTAATTTTGCTAACTGATAGGCCCGTGCACAAAGCGCAACCCTCACAATGCCTATCCACACAATATAAATATATGGCAGGCTTCGACCTTCAAAATATTAAGCAAAGATACAGCGTCATAGGCAACTGCGACGCGCTCAACCGCGCCCTGGAAATCGCCATGAAGATTGCCCCGGTGGACCTCACCGTGCTCATCACGGGCGAGAATGGCGTGGGTAAAGAGGTGTTCCCGCGCATCATTCACGACAACAGCCTGCGCAAGCACAAGCGCTACCTTGCCGTGAACTGCGGCGCGATTCCCGAAGGCACTATCGACTCGGAACTTTTCGGACACGAGAAGGGCGCGTTCACGGGAGCCGTGGAGCAGCGCGAGGGCTACTTTGCCGCCGCCAACGGAGGCACGCTCTTTCTCGACGAAGTGGGCGAACTGCCGCTCGCCACGCAGGCCCGCCTGCTGCGCGTGCTCGAAACGGGCGAATATATCCGCGTGGGTTCGAGCGAGGTGCGCAAAACCGACGTGCGCATCGTGGCAGCAACCAACGTGAACCTGGAACAGGCCATTCACGACGGCAAGTTTCGCGAGGACCTCTATTACCGCCTTAACACGATTGCCATACACGTGCCGCCCCTGCGCGAACGCGGCCGCGACAGCGTGATGCTGTTTAAAAAGTTTGCGTACGACATGAGCGAGAAATACAAGATGCCTGCCGTACGCCTCACGCCGGAAGCAGAGGAATTGCTCACAGGTTACGCTTGGCCGGGCAACGTGCGCCAACTCAAGAACCTCGCCGAAAGCCTCTCCGTAACAGCCGACACGCGCGAGATAACACCCGAAATACTGCAAACGTATCTGCCGCAAAAATCGGCAAGTTCGCTGCCAGCAGTCGTGGGCCGCGACGAAGCAGACGGCGGTTTCAAGAACGAGCGCGAGATTCTCTATCAGATTCTCTTCGACTTGCGCCGCGACGTGAGCGAACTGAAAAAAATAGTGCACGGGCAAAATGCCGCGGCACGCCCTTCCGCCGACGGCAGTGACCATGCGGCAGAGCACGGCAACGTGACCTTCCTCAACCACAACCCGCGCAAGCAGCAACTATCGCCTGCCAAGGACGAACTGCCCATTTGGGAGGCGGAGGAAGTGACGGAGGTGGAGGGCGAACCCGCACCGGCCTCCCCCGTATCCGCCACTGCCGCCACCGCTGCCCCGCCCTCGCTCGAACAACTCGAGCGCGACCTCATACGGCAAGCATTGCGCTCCTGCCACGGACGCAGGAAAGCGGCAGCCGAACAGCTCGGCATCTCTGAACGCACGCTTTACAGAAAAATCAAAGAGTATGAGCTGGAAGACGAAGCATAACTGCGACTTCATTCTACGGCATGCACCGGGCATGAAAAGCGGGATAGTAGTTCTGCTTCTCATTCCCTGCCTGTGCCTCTCCCTGCTGACGGCCTGTACCATCAGCTACAAGTTTACGGGCACAAGCATCAACTACGACCTCATCAAGACCATTCAAATTGACAAGGTTGTGAACCGCGCTCCCTACGGCTGGGCGCCGATGGAAGCCATGTTCAACAACAAGCTGCAGGACTTGTTTGCCAACCAGACGCGCCTGAAACTCGTGAAGCGCGGCGGCGACCTGCACATCGCGGGCGAGATAACGGGCTACGACCAGTTCAACAAATCGATCTCGGCAGACGGCTATTCCGCACAGGTGCAGCTGCGCATGACGGTCAACATCCGCTACGACAACAACAAGACCAACGAGCACTGGGAGCGGCAGTTCCAGGCCACCACGCAATATAATTCCACGCAACAGCTAACGAGCGTGCAAGAAGAACTGGTGACGGAAATGGTGAAAGACCTTGCCGACCAGATTTTCAACGCGACCGTGGCAAACTGGTAGATTGCACGCACACCTGCAACCTATCTGCTATATACAATATTAATATAGATGCAATTTTCACTGACTGAACTCATAGAGCACCCGGAGCAACTCGGCAAAGAGACGCTCTACCCGCTGCGCGAGCTGGTGGCCAAATATCCTTGCTTCCACTCCGCAAGGCTGCTCTTCCTGCAAAACCTCTTCCTGCTGCACGACCCGTCGTTCGGCGAGGAACTGCGTCGGGCCGCCGTTTGTCTGCCCGACCGCAAGGTACTGTTCAGTCTTATTGAGGCCGACAACTATACACTTAAGCCCAACGCCGCTAAAAAGCCAGTCCGCACACCGCAGCAGCCACCCGCAGGCGACCGCACGGCAACCCTTATCGACGACTTCCTGCGCACTACCGACGAACCCCTCATGCCGCAGCACGGGCTCACGCCCGCCGAGGCGGCGGTAGACTACACGGCCTTCCTGCTGCAAATGGACGACATCGTGCCCAGTCAGCCGCAGCAAACCGCCGAAAAACCCGAGCAAAGCCGCACGGCAGGCATCATCGACAACTTCATACAAAATGCCGCCGAAGGCATACAGCTGCAAGACGAGGTGGAGTTTACGCCCGAAACCGACAGCAGCGGCGAAGACACGGCCGGAGGCGGCGAAGAAGCGTATTTCACCATGACGCTCGCAAAAATCTACATCAAACAGGGCCGATATGAGAAGGCACTTGAAATTATACGCAAGGTAAACTTGAATAATCCAAAAAAAAATAGTTACTTTGCAGACCAAATCCGATTTTTGCAGAAACTAATCGTCAATAGCAAGCATCAAAACAAAACTTTATAACACACATTTTACAAAGAATTACTGATTATGTATTCCGTATTAGTTATCCTGGCTGTCATCACGGCCGTATTGCTCACACTGCTTGTGCTTATCCAAGAATCCAAGGGCGGCGGACTTGCTTCCAACTTTGCCTCTTCCAATCAGATAATGGGCGTGCGCAAGACCACCGACGTTGTAGAAAAGGCCACCTGGACGCTCGCAGCCTGCCTCGTGGTGTTCAGCGTTGCCAGCATCTTCTTCGCTCCCACAGGCAAGGACAGCACCAGCGTAGTCACCACAGCGAAACCCGCCGCCGCGGCTCCCGCAGCCCCGCAGGCACCTGCTGCTCCCGCAGCCCCCGCTGCTCCCCAAGCACCCGCAGCAAACAACTAACAGATAAGTTTTCTATAAAACGAGTAAACGAGCCGGCCTTGTTTACTCGTTTGTTTTTGTCCACAAAAACGCGCCGCCCCGCTTGGCTTGCAAGTTCTTATTGCCGGGCCGCAAGATGCGCGGCGTTTTCGTGACTTTTCGTGCAAGGAAACGCAAACAAGTTTACTTTAATTGCCGGGCGCAGCCGAAAATGTCTTGAAAAAAGCAACTTTCTGCGCAGAAAGTTGAGTAAACTCCCAAAAATATAGTATCTTTGCAGCCGAAAATCGCAAAATTTGAAGAGATGTGCAGTAACGAGCCTATACAAATTGCCTTTCCGCTGCCTCGCAATTTGGCTTTTCCGCTTCATCGCACGCTGGAAAACCAGTTCTTCGAGCATCTGGAGCAAAGGGAAATTCTCGGCGGACGCATCGAATTGAATTTAGATTTGCAGTCCAAAAGCAGCGGCATATATGTCGCCGATGTCCGGCTTAAAGGAAATGTCGAGGTGCTATGCGACCGCTGCTTAGAAAGTCTGACATTGCCCGTAGAGGCTACCGAAAGCATCAAGATTATCGACGACGGCGCATTTGCCGAGTACGCAGACAGCGAAACCGACGACGACCTCGCGCTGCACGCCGATGCCAAGACGGGAAAATTAAACCTTGACTGGACCATCTACGAAATAATCGAAACCTCACTGCCCCTGCAGCGCGTTCATCCCGAAGGCGAATGCAACGAAGACATGACGGGCAGATTTATCACCGAAACAGAGTAACGCGCCGCAAGGCACTGCTTAATAAGAATTTATCAACATACACAAACAAAACGAATAAAGAACAATGGCACATCCTAAAAGAAGACAGTCAAAGACCAGAACCCTTAAACGTAGAACTCACGACAAGGCTGTAGCACCCACGCTGGCAATTTGCCCCAACTGCGGCGGCTGGCACATCTACCACACCGTATGCCCCACTTGCGGCTACTACCGTGGCAAACTTGCCGTTGTTAAGGAAGAAGTTGCTGAATAAGCACACATTTATTAGGTTGTCAGTAACCTAAAATAACCTACGCCGCACGACCTCGTGCGGCGTAAGAATTTTATTAAAGCGGACATTATTATATATGTCCATCTTATCCCACTGAACAATGGAACGCATAAATGCAGTTATAACGGGCGTAGGTGGCTACGTGCCCGAATATGTGCTGAGCAACGACGAACTCTCGCGCATGGTAGAGACCAACGACGAGTGGATCATGACACGCATCGGCATCAAGGAGAGACGCATCCTCAACGAGGAGGGTCTCGGCACGAGCTATATGGCACGCAAGGCCGTAAAGCAGTTGCTCGAAAAGACCGGCACCGAGGCGCAGGAAATCGACGCGCTCATTCTCGCCACCACTACCCCCGACTATCATTTCCCCTCCACATCTTCTATCGTCATCGGCCGCCTCGGCATGAAGAACGCTTTCGCCATCGACATGCAGGCCGCCTGCTGCGGTTTCCTCTTCGCAATGGACGTTGCAGCCGGCATGGTTCAGAGCGGACGCTATAAGAAAATCGTGGTGTGCGGCGCCGACAAGATGTCGAGCATCGTGGACTACACCGACCGCGCCACCTGCCCCATCTTCGGCGACGGCGCAGCAGCCGTACTGGTAGAGCCTTCCACGGAAGACCTTGGTTGGAAAGACTCCTTCCTGCGCACCGACGGCAAAGGCCTGCCTTTCCTCTGCATGAAAGCAGGCGGCTCCGTGTGCAGCCCTTCATATTTCACCATAGACCACCGCATGCACTATCTGCACCAGGAGGGTCGCACCGTCTTCAAGTTTGCCGTCACAAATATGAGCGACGCCAGCGCACTCATCGCCGAGCGCAACGGCCTCGACAAGGACAGCATCGCTTGGGTCGTGCCGCATCAGGCCAACGTGCGCATCATCGAGGCCGTGGCCAACCGCCTCGAATTGCCGATGGAGAAGGTAATGCTCAATATCCAGCGCTACGGCAACACCTCCGCCGGCACCCTGCCCCTCGCCCTCTGGGACTACGAAAAGCAGCTCAAGAAAGGCGACAACCTTATCCTCACCGCTTTCGGCGCAGGCTTTACCTGGGGCGCTGCCTACCTCAAATGGGGTTACGACGCTAAATAAACGAGCGTCCCTGAAAGGGACAAATAATATAGCGTAGGGGCTTGCCCCTACGGAAACATCTGCAGGTCGATTGCCCCTGTAAGGGGCTTATAATTATAGCGTTAATTCAAAACTTCTAATTATAAGCCCCTTACAGGGGCAATCAAGGCAAAACGCCTTTACACAGGGACAAGCCCCTGTGCTTTGTTATTTCGCTCTTTCAGAGCTTATTTTAATTAGTATCAAAACTTATTTCCCCTCAACAATTTAGATGCACAAAGCCGGTTTCGTAAACATCGTGGGCAATCCCAACGTCGGCAAGTCCACGCTCATGAACCTATTTATGGGCGAGCGCATTTCTATCGCCACCTTCAAGGCGCAAACCACGCGCCACCGCATCATGGGCATTCTCAACACCGACGACATGCAGATTGTCTTCTCCGACACGCCCGGTGTCCTCAAGCCCAACTACAAGTTGCAGGAGTCCATGCTCGCCTTCTCCGAGTCGGCGTTGCAAGATGCCGACGTGCTGCTCTACGTGACC
>JBJEAH010000196.1:0-6620 GCA_051868815.1 Alloprevotella sp. | reverse complement strand
TTGTTCATAAATGTATTAGTTATTGTTTAGAAAAATGATTTATCCCGTTGAAAAAAGAATGCATAAGACGCTTTCGGGTGCAAAGTTCCTAAAAAATAGTATAACTTGCATATAAGATAATCAGAAAAAATAAACAATTTAAGTATTTTTATGATTATCGTGCCCGTCAAAGCAATTATAAAACGCCTTCCAAGCATCGGCAAAGGCCTGCATCGAAGGGAAAAGCAGGTTGGCTCCCTCTCCTATCAGCGCGTGCTCGGGCAAAGGGCCGGTGTTTACCGCCACGGTGAAAATGCCGGCAGCCACGGCGGCACGCACACCAAGCGGCGCGTTCTCCACCACTATCGCCTCTTCGGCACGCACGCCGGCCTTCTGCAAGCCCATGAGATAAGGCTCGGGGTCAGGCTTGCCGCGGCTAACGTCCTTGCTCGACACGATGAGTTCGGGGCGGAAGAAGCCGGGATAATTGCTTTCGAGGCGCGAGAGCAGCGACTGCTGGCCGCTGCCCGTGACGACCACGACGGTCAGCCCCGCCGCCTTGACCTGCGTGAGCAACTCCATGGCTCCGGGCATGCGTCCCGCCTCGGGGCAGGCGTTGAAGAGGCGGCACTTCTCGGCATAGATGTCGCTGATTTCCTTTTCGGTGGCATCGCGGTGCCAGTAACGCTGCGCGAGGAGGTTGATGGTGGAAGCCCCGGTGCGTCCTTCGTGCATGTAAGCCTCTTCGGGTGTCATCTCCAACTCGAACTCCGTGCACACCCTTGCCCATGAGCGGGCGTGGTTGGGCATGGAGTCGAAGAGCACGCCGTCCATGTCAAACAGCACAGCCTTGGGGCGAAACGCCGCAAGGTTGTGATGCTCTTTATATTGCTGTATCGCGTGTTCGTAATACATGTGCTTATAGATTTATCGAAATCGGGCAGGATTTATGCCCTTTCCTGCGCGTTTCGGGCGGCATTTGGTCCGATTTTCAAGGAAAAACGCACATTTCTGACCCGATTCCTGCCAGAGCGCAACGCTATACGCCCTTACCCTACCCTTACAATCTTGCCTTGATGGCCTGGCTCTCGGCTTCGTAACCGGGTTTGCCGAGCAGGGCAAACATATTCTTCTTGTAAGCCTCAACGCCCGGCTGGTTGAACGGATTGACACCGAGCAGCAGACCGCTGATGCCGCAACCGATTTCAAAGAAGTAGAGCAACTGGCCTACGTTGTACTCGTCGAGCCGCTCGATGCTGATGCGGATGTTGGGCACGCCGCCGTCCACATGCGCGAGCTGCGTGCCGAGTTCTGCCATTTTGTTCACCTCGTCCACGCGGCGGCCTTCAAGGAAGTTGAGTCCGTCGAGATTTTCCTCGTCGTGCGGGAAAAGGAGCTTGTGCGTGGGCTGTTCCACAGAGATGACCGTTTCAAAGATCGTGCGCTCACCGTCCTGAATCCACTGGCCCATGGAGTGGAGGTCGGTGGTGAGGTCGACGGCGGCGGGGAAAATGCCCTTGCCGTCCTTGCCCTCGCTCTCGCCATAGAGTTGCTTCCACCACTCGTTTACGTAATGGAGTTTCGGCTGATAGTTGGCAAGGATTTCAATCTTGCGGCCGCTCTGATAGAGGGCGTTGCGAATGGCGGCATACTGCGCGGCGGGGTTCTCGGCGAGTGGCACGCCGGCACCCGTGAGGCGCTCCATGTCGGCCGCACCTTTCAGCAGGGTCTCAATGTCGAAGCCGGCGCAGGCGATGGGCAGCAAACCTACCGGCGTGAGCACACTGAAACGGCCGCCCACGTTGTCGGGAATAATGAAAGAGGTGTAGCCTTCCTTGTCGGCGGTGACGCGGGCCGCGCCCTTCTTGGCGTCGGTGATGGCCACGATGACCTTACGCGCCACGTCCTTGCCGCGCTGCTCCTCGCACTGCTTCTTGAGGAGGCGGAAGGCGAGTGCGGTCTCGGTGGTGGTGCCGCTCTTGGAGATGTTGATGACACCGAAGCGGCGGCCTTTGAGATATTCGGTGAGCTCGTAGAGATAATCCTCGCCGATATTGTTGCCGGCGAAGAGGATAACGGGGTTCTCGCCCTTGCCGGCCAGCCATTCGAAACTGTTGGAAAGCGTTTCGATGACGGCGCGCGCACCGAGGTAGCTGCCGCCGATGCCTGCCACGACGATGGTGTCGCAGTTTTCGCGCAGCGTCTGTGCGGCGGCCTTGATATCTGCCACGAGTTCGGGCGTAGTGGTTGAGGGCAGGTGCAGCCAGCCGAGGAAGTCGTTGCCTGCGCAAGTGCCGTTTTCAAGAGCGTCTTGGGCGGCCTTTACCTGCGGTTCGAGTTTTTCAATTGCGTTGGCGGCAAGGAACTGCGCCGCCTTGTTGAGTTGCAAAGAGAGGGTTTTCATATTTATAACTATTGTGTGAGTTTTTTTATTTATCTTCTTTCATTCTGAACGCCGGAACGATTTCAAAGATTGCGCCGATGATGAGGGCAATCTGCCATTCGCGTCCACGGAAAGGCGGGATGTGGTAGAGACTGAAAAACATCAGCGCGCCCGCCACGAGCAGGGCAAAACTACCAAACAGTTGCTGGCGGCGCAGGCGGCGCGTAACGGGGTTGCTGCCCTCGTAGCGGTCGAGCATCTGCATGGGGCAGAAAAGCAACGCGCCGAGCGTGTAGACATAGGGCGCGACGGCAGGCACGAAGAGCGGCAGCACCGCGCCGATGATCATCAGCACGCCGCCTATGCGGAAGAGTAAGGTTTGGAGATGGCTCATTTCGATGATTGCAGACTATATATAATATTGTATGGTCTACTCGATAACGTAAACGTCCTCATCGGGCGTTTTCATCAACAAGTCCATACGCGCCACGCGCTCCACGGCATCAGGACTGTTTTGCATTTCCTGCAAATCGCGCTGGTCGCGCATATATTGAGCCTCGTACTTCCTGATTTCAGCGCGCGTGGCCTCATTGCGTGCGTGCAGCTGATAGCGATAGATAAGGCTATTCTCGTCGAGCACGCCGATGATAAGGAGGAAGACGAGCGTGGTCCAAAGATATTTGTGGCGGCGCAGTTGGCCTGCCACGGCGTTCAAATTCTTTCCCATAAAGCAAAAGGGCATTTTCTGCCGGCAAAGTTACGCATTTTTTAGATATGTTTTATGGTGGGTTCATTTATTAGTAGACGAGTTTACAACGATTTTTAGTAGACGAGTTTACAAGTAAACAAGTAAACAAGACAGAGATGTCTTGCTAATTTATATTTTACATGAGAAACTTGTCTCGTCTACTCGTTTCGCTTGTAAACTCGTCTACTAATAAATGAACGATTTTCCGGGCGTTTTGCAAATGTTGCCCTGAAAGGGCTTAATAACATAGCGCAGGGGCTTGCCCCTGTGGAATGGTAATTGCGGTCGATTGCCCCTGTAGGGGGCTTATAATTATAACTCTTTGAGAGTGCCCATTTAATTATCAGCCCCTTTCAGGGGCAATCGTAATTGTAACGCCATACGTAGGGGCAAGCCCCTACGCTAATTTATAAGCCCCTTTCAGGGGCGCGTATCCGCGCGGTTCATTAAATGAAACCACCCATTTCCCGGGCGTTTTGCCGCAAAGTAGGGGCGTTTTGCAAAACGCCCGCCGTGTGCGCCGAATGCTTCAATTAATTCCCACCGTAAAAATGGTTATAATATTGGGGTTGGCGTTTTGTCAGATTCCACTCCCTACCCAACACCAGCATCACGGGAAAAGCCGTCAGGACTTCGGACAAAATCAGTCGGGGAATGCTATATATTTACTTCCCCACAATTGTGGTGTAGCTTCCCCACAATTGTGGTGCAGCTTCCTCACAATTGTGGTGTGCCTTCCCCACAATTGTGGGGTAATGAGATTAAAGGAGCAGAGAACGGGCCGGCCCTTTGAAAAAACAATTTTCTTATAACGCCGTAACGCAATAGTCGCAGAAGCGACTGCTTAAAACCGCAAAATTATGTTTAACTTTGCACTTTCTTAGAAGAAAGAAGCCATTAAAAGGACAAGTAGAACAAAGCAGTTATGAAGAACTCTGTATTTGCGCCGCGCCTTTTCAAAGACCTGCGGCATTACAACAAAGAGAAGTTCATGGCCGACCTCATGTCGGGCCTGATTGTCGGCATTGTGGCACTGCCCCTTGCCATTGCCTTCGGCATTGCCTCGGGCGTGTCGCCCTCGCAGGGCATTCTCACCGCCATTATCGGCGGTTTCCTCGTATCCGCCCTCGGCGGCAGCCGCGTGCAAATCGGCGGTCCTACGGGCGCATTCATAGTTATCATCTACGGCATCGTGAGCAATCCGCAGCTCGGTCTGTCGGGCTTGATGATAGCCACGATGCTCGCCGGCGTGTTCCTTATCCTGCTGGGACTCTTCCGCCTCGGCACCATCATTAAGTTTATCCCCTACCCCATCGTGGTGGGCTTCACGAGCGGTATCGCCCTCACCATTTTCACCACGCAGGTGAAAGACCTCCTCGGGCTGGCGATACCGGGCAAGATGCCCGGCGACTTCCTCGCCAAATGGGCACTCTATTTCGAGCATATCGGCACAATCGACTGGCTCACTGCGGGCATCGGCGTGCTGAGCATACTCATCATCGCCCTCACCCCGAAGGTGTCGAAAAAGATACCCGGCTCGCTGCTGGCGATTATTCTGATGACGGTGGGCGTGTACTTCATAAACGCCTATGCCGACGGCATGCACATCACGACCATCGGCGACAGTTTCGGCGAAATCAAGGCCGTTATCCCGCCCCTCACGGTGCCCGACATTTCTTGGGAGGGCGTCAAGTCGCTGCTGCCCACGGCGATGGTGATTGCCGTGCTGGGCGCCATCGAGTCGCTGCTCTCCGCCACGGTGGCCGACGGTGTGTGCGGTGACCACCACAACAGCAATCAGGAACTTATCGGCCAGGGCGTTGCCAACATCTGCACGCCGCTCTTCGGCGGCATTCCCTGCACGGGAGCCATTGCCCGCACGATGACGAACATCAACAACGGCGGCCGCACGCCCGTGGCGGGCATTATCCACGCCGTCGTGCTGCTGCTCATCTTCTTGCTGCTGATGCCCCTCGCCGCCTACATTCCCATGGCGTGCCTCGCCGGCGTGCTGGTGGTCGTGTCGTACAACATGAGCGGCTGGCGCACCTTCCTCCAACTGATGAAAAACCCGAAGAGCGACATCACGGTGCTCGTCATCACCTTCCTGCTCACCGTAATCTTCGACCTCACGATTGCCATCGAGGTGGGTCTGCTCATCGCCTGCCTGCTCTTCATGCGCCGCATGGCGGAGACCACACAGATTAAGGTGATTGCCGACGAAATCGACCCGAACGAAGAGACCGATGCGGAGGTGCACGAGGAACACCTCATTATCCCCGACGGTGTGGAGGTGTACGAAATCAACGGCCCGTACTTCTTCGGCATCGCCAACAAGTTCGAGGACCTGATGACGAGCTTCAACCGCCACCCCAAGGTGCGCATCATCCGTATGCGCCGCGTGCCGTTTATCGACTCCACTGGTATCCACAACTTGCAGAACCTCTGCGAGATGAGCCACCGCGAAGGCACGCACATCGTGCTTTCGGGCGTACAGCCTAAGGTGCACGAGGTGCTGGAACACGCGGGCTTCTACCACCTGCTCGGCAAGGACCATATCTGTCCCAATATCAACGTGGCACTGGAACGCGCCTCTGCCATTCTGAAACGCAAATTGGCATAAATGCTTTCGGTCTCTCCCGACTCTTCCGCCCTGCTCATCGACGGCCTCGCCGTGGGCTACGGCACGGGGCGGCATCGGCACACGGTGGGCTCTAACCTCTGCGCGGCCCTGCCGCGCGAGAGTCTCACGTGCCTCGTCGGCGTGAACGGCGCGGGCAAGAGCACGCTGCTGCGCACGCTCTCGGGACTGTTGCCGCCGCTCGCGGGCAGCGTGGAGATTATGGGCAAACGCATCGAGAGCCTCTCCGTAAGGCAGATGTCCACGCTGCTCTCCATTGTGCTTACGGCACGCCCCGACACGGGGCATCTCACGGTGGAGGAAACGGTGGCGGCGGGACGTATGCCCTACACGCCGCTATCGGGCCGCCTCTCCGAGACTGACCAAAGGCTGGTGGACGAGGCCATGCGCCTCACGGGCACAGTGCATCTGCGCCGCCGCGCCCTCGCCTCGCTCTCCGACGGCGAGCGGCAAAGGGTGATGATTGCCAAATCGCTGGCGCAGGACACACCGCTCATTCTCCTCGACGAACCGACGGCCTTCCTTGACTTTCCCGGCAAAATCGGCACGCTGCGCCTGCTGCAAAGCCTCGCGCACGACCGGGGCAAGACCATTCTGCTCTCGACGCACGACCTCGAACCCGCCTTCCGCCTCGCCGACCGCCTGTGGCTGCTCACGCCCGGCGGA
Source organism: Alloprevotella sp. (assembly GCA_051868815.1). Classification (GTDB taxonomy): domain Bacteria; phylum Bacteroidota; class Bacteroidia; order Bacteroidales; family Bacteroidaceae; genus Alloprevotella. The sequence goes on along the minus strand of JBJEAH010000196.1, from coordinate 203 downwards.
CTGCTTTCCGGCACGCCCCGCGCCCTGGCCGCCGACGGCACGCTTGCCCGCTATTTCGCCGCCGACGGCATCAAGTTTGACAGCGAGCAGTTGCGGTTTGTATATTAAACGAATTTTCTCATTATAGTATTAACTGCCTGGAATTTTCGTGCAAGCGAGTGCAGAGCCGAACTTGTTCGGACTATGCCGAGTGCAGCCGAAAA
>JBJEAH010000195.1:0-6666 GCA_051868815.1 Alloprevotella sp. | reverse complement strand
ATAAGTGTCGGTTTCGTTGCAGGCGTAGCCGAACATCATGCCTTGGTCGCCGGCACCCTGTTCTTGCGGTTCGGTACGGTCAACGCCGCGGTTGATGTCTGCGCTCTGCTCATGAATGGCCGTGAGGATGCCGCAACTTTCGGCCTCAAACTTATAGGCGGCCTTGGTGTAACCGATGCGGGCAATGGTGCGGCGCACCACGTCCTGAATGTCTACGTAAGCCTCCGACTTTACCTCGCCTGCCACAACCACCTGCCCCGTCGTGACGAGGGTTTCGCAGGCAACTTTCGAGTTAGGGTCAAACGCCAGGAACTGGTCGAGCACGGCGTCGGAAATTTGGTCAGCCACTTTGTCGGGATGCCCTTCCGACACGGATTCAGAAGTGAATAAGTAAGCCATATCAAAAATATGTGTTTGGAAAATGTGAATAAAAAAATGCCTGTTCCGCGGCATTGTTGCGGGAGAACAGGCAGTGGGCGATATGGTTGCCGGGCTGATGTTGTCTGCCGCATTGCAGCGGCTGCGCCCGAGCTTCGTTTTAGCATTGTTTTTGAGAGGTTGCAAGCAGTCAAATCTTTCCTCTGTCTGTTTTCGGCTGCAAAGTTACGCATACTTTGCTTATAAGCAAATTTATCTTACTTAAAAGTGCAACAATCAAGCCCCAAAAGATGCACTTCCTTGTAAGATAGAAGAAAAAGCCCTACCTTTGTTGGTTTAACCCGTATGCGCACAGAAATGGAACTGCTACTGCACTACGTTTGGCAACAAAAACTTTGGCCAAGCACGCCGCTCGCCACTACCGACGGGCTGCCCGTAGACATCATCGACCCGGGACTGCACAACCGCAATGCCGGCCCCGACTTCTTCAACGCCAAAATCAAAATCGGCGGCACGCTGTGGGCGGGCAACGTGGAAATCCACGAGAAAGCCGCCGACTGGTTTGCCCACCGCCACCACCTCGACCCTGCCTACAACAACACCATCCTGCACGTCGTGGGCGCGGACGGCGCAAAGGCCGAAACGGCCGACGGGCGCACGCTGCCGCAACTTGTGCTGCCCGTGCCAACTTATATCTCCCAAAACTACAAGCAGCTTTTGGAGGAAGAGAAATACCCGCCCTGCTACAAAGTCATTCCTTCCGTCGCCCCCATCAACGTGCACCGCTACCTGAGTGCGCTTACCGTGGAACGGCTCGAAGAAAAGACGCTGCGCATCGGCGAATACCTGAAACGCACGGGCGGCGACTGGGAACGCGCCGCGTTCATCGCCTTGGCGCGGGGCTTCGGGTTCGGCACGAATGCCGACGCCTTTGAGCAATGGGCCTTGGGCATCGAGCCGCAGGCCATCGGCAAGCACCGCGACAACCTGCTGCAAGTGGAAGCGTTCTTCATGGGGCAGGCAGGGCTTTTGGACGGGGCGGAGGGCTGCGAGGACAAGTACTTCCGCCTCTTGAAAAGGGAATACGATTTTCTGAAAAGCAAATTCTCGCTCACGCCGATGGACGCCACGCGCTGGCGGCTGATGCGGCTGCGCCCACAAAACTTCCCCATCGTGCGCCTCTCGCAACTGGCGGCACTCTACCACAAAGGCGCCACTTCGCTCTCGCGCATCGTCGAGACACCCGATGCCGACGGCCTGCGCAGCCTGTTCCGCACGGCTGCCACCGACTACTGGCAAGACCATTACCATTTCGGGCACGCCTCTCCCCATAGCGCGAAAACGCTGCAAGCCGCTTCGCTCGACCTTTTGCTCATCAACGTTGCCGCGCCCCTGCTCTTCGCCTACGGCCGCTACCTTGCCGACGATGCCTTGTGCGAACGCGCCTTTGCGCTGCTCGAAAGCATCAAACCTGAAAAGAATTTCATCACGCGCAGCTGGGCAGCGGCCGGCATCACCCCGCAACACGCCGCCGACTCCCAGGCTCTCTTTCGCCTGAAAATGCACTATTGCGACCGCAAGGACTGCCTGCGCTGCGCTTTCGGCACAGAATACCTCCGCGCCATGCCTCAACCGTAAACAACTGTCAGCATAAAAGCCTTTCTATATATGGAAAAATATATCTTTTCTTTGGAAATGAAGGTGCGCGACTACGAGTGCGACCTTCAAGGCATCGTAAACAATGCCAACTACCAGCATTACATCGAGCACACGCGCCACGAGTTCCTGCGCTCCGAGGGCATCAGTTTCGCCGCCCTGCACGAACAGGGCACGGATGCCGTAGTGGCGCGTCTGCAAATGGCCTTCAAAACGCCGCTACGCAGTGGCGACAGTTTCGTGTCGCGCCTCGCCCTGCGCAAGGAGGGCATCAAATACGTTTTCGTGCAAGACATTTTCCGCCTGCCCGACAACAAGCCTGTTATCCGCTCCACCGTCGAGACCGTCTGCCTTGTAAACGGCCGCCTGGCCGAAAGCGCGGAACTGAACGAGCGGTTCAGCAAATACTTTTAATATTGTCTCCTTATAGGCAAGCACCTTATTGAAACATAAAAACCGATGATGCGCCGCTATGCGGTTTGTCATCGGTTTTTGTATGAATAGTATTTATTGTATTGCGTCAAAGGGTCAGGCGCAATCTTATGTTGTATTGCGAATGTTGCCCGTAGCAGAGGCAAAAAGCGAGGAAATCTTTTCGGTTTATAATCCGGCTATTCAGGCGGTGGCATCCACGCTGTAATTAGAGCACGGCAGCTAATTTGCGGATTTTATCCAAGCGTTGCATAAACGATTGGTCTTTGCGGGCACACCGCACATTATACCTCATTTGCAGGCGCATCAGCGGTTCCGCGTCCACACCAAGTGCTGCCTCAAACATCAAGGCAGTCTTTTCGGTTACGGGACGGCGGGCGTTGAGTATCTCATTCAGAACCGAGTACCCAATACCCATTTGCTCCGCCAACTGGCGCTGCGAAATGCCCCTAAATTCTATTTCTTCTTTCAAAATAGAACCTGGATGCGTCGGATAAGCAGGTTCAAGGTTGCTTGCTATCATTTTGGGGTCAATCCCTTTAATTTCTACCATATTCAGTCATTGGTAATGATTTGACAAATCCGTGATGTTGCATATCGTCGCGACGATTTCGCCGTCTCTGACATGTTCCTCAAATTCTATGCTATATTGGTCGTTTACCCTTACAGAAGAAAGCCCTGCTTTGTCTCCTGTGAGTTTTTCGTAATTCAAAGAATGGTAACGGCAAAGCCCCAACGTGTTTTCCGTGTCCCTCATCAAGTCTATCACGCGGATATACTTGCGTACGATTTGCGGCTGAAAGCGGTGCTTTTTGTCTGTCTTTCCGGTTTCGTACAGTATTTGCAGATATTTCTCGTTGAAGATAATTTCCATATCTTTTCCTTGCTGCGGCAAAGTTAGCAATTTCTTTTTAAGTTCGCAAAAATAGCGAACGCCTGTTTATTTCTTACGTTTCAGCTGCGCCGCTCATACGTGACCGCAAAAATTTCAAGCAAGATATTTTTTACTAAGTCCGAGCTATTTTTCCCTTTCTGCGCAGATAGTTTTTCCTTTCATATAAGATATTTTTTATTCAACAGTTTTGAATACATATTACAAAGTTTGTAATACGTGTTACAAAGTTTGTAACATGTGTTCAACGCTTTTGAATAAAAACTTTCAAGGAGATAATGAAAAATGTCTGCGCAGAAAGGGAAAAATAGCAGGGTGCAAATAAGAATTTTTCGGCAGAAGCGAAAGGCGGTCTGACATGAGCGCAGCGACGGCCTGCGCAGATAGTCGCGCGGCACTGCCTTTGGAGCGAGAAAAAGCGGCTGAACGCGCCTTTCTGCTAAGATAATGGGCAAAAGCCGCAACGGCTAAGATGTTTTTTGCTTAATTTTGCATCAAATCTTATCTTAACTCAGTTCACACGATGCTCTGCTCTATCGCGCTTTCATTGCTTAAAGGTCTGACACAAAAGCACATGCGTGAGATTTACGACGTATATGCTTCCGCCGAAGAGGCATTTGCCGACCTCGGCAGGCAGTACCCGCCCCTCTTCAAAGCACTGGCTTCGGGCAAGAACGAGGCTATGGAGCAGGCAAAGCGCGAACTGGATTTCTGCGAACGCCATGCCATTCGCATCCTGCCGCTCAACGACCCGGATTTCCCCTTCCTGCTGCGCAACTGCCCCGACACCCCTACCCTGCTCTACCTGAAAGGCAACGCCAATCTGAACCGGCAGCACATCGTGTCGGTGGTGGGCACGCGCCATGTTACGGAATACGGGCGGCTGATGTGCAGCGAGTTTTGCACCGAACTGAAACGCCTCGTGCCGGACGTGCTGGTCGTGAGCGGTCTCGCCTATGGCGTGGACATCGTGGCGCACCGCGCGGCCGTGGGTTGCGGCGCGGACACGCTTGGCGTGCTGGCGCACGGGCTCGACCGCATCTACCCTTCGATGCACCGCGATACGGCGCGTAAGATGATTGAAAACGGCGGTGCCTTGCTCACGGAATACCCCACGGACACCAACCCCGACAAGGGCAACTTCGTGAGGCGCAACCGTATCGTGGCGGGCATGGCTCATGCCACAGTGGTGGTGGAAAGCGCCAAGAAGGGCGGTGCCCTGATCACGGCCCGCCTCGCGCTGGACTATAACCGCGAGGTCGCAGCCTTCCCTGGTCGCGCCACGGACGAATATTCCGTGGGTTGCAACGACCTTATCCGCAACAACGGCGCGGCACTAATTACCTCCGCCGAGGATTTTGCGAAACTCATGGAATGGGAAACGGAGCAGCCCAAAGCGGTAATCCGCCCCTCTCTTTTTCCCGAACTTTCTGAAGAGGAACAGGCGGTCTGCGCCTTGCTCGGCAACGGCGAGGCACGCGGCATTGCCGAAATGTGCGCAGCACTGAACACGCCGCTCTACAAACTTTCCGCCACGCTGTTCGGGTTGGAAATGAAAAATATCATCAACCGCATACCGGGCGACCGCATCGTGCTGCAAAAGAAAAAGTAAACCCGCATTCTCATCAAACGAAACGGAAGCAACACCAACTTTTTCCTCCCATGTTTCCCGTGAAACATTATATATAATATATGTCTGATTATTCCCAAGACTTTGACGTTATTGTCGTCGGCGCAGGCCATGCCGGCTGCGAGGCGGCCTCTGCCGCCGCACGTATGGGCGCAAGAACTTGTCTCGTCACTATGGACATGAACAAGATTGCGCAGATGAGCTGCAACCCTGCCGTGGGCGGCATTGCCAAAGGACAAATCGTGCGCGAGATAGACGCGCTGGGCGGAGGCATGGGCGAGGTGACAGATGCCACGGCCATTCAGTTCCGTATGCTCAACCGCTCAAAAGGCCCCGCTATGTGGAGCCCGAGAGCGCAGTGCGACCGCCGCCGATTCATCGACACCTGGCGACAGAGATTAGAGCAAACCGACAATCTTTATATATGGCAGGATGAGGCAACCGAGGTGCTGACCGAGGGCAACGCGGTTTGCGGCATTCGAACTATATGGGGCGCAGAGCTTCATGCACGGGCCGTGGTGATTACAGCGGGCACATTTTTGCGCGGTCTGATGCACGTGGGCCGCAAGCAGGTACCTGGCGGACGCTGCGCCGAACCCGCCGCTAATTTCCTTACGGCCTCATTGGAAGCGTTAGGCTTAAAATCATTCCGAATGAAGACGGGCACGCCCGTACGTATCGACAAGCGCTCGGTTCATTTCGAAGAGATGGAGGAGCAACCGGGCGAAACGGATTTCCATCGCTTTTCCTACATCAGCCCCTGTCGCCCCCTACCCCAACTCCCATGCTGGACGTGCGAAACCAACGAGAAGGTTCACGAGATATTAAGGAAAGGACTACCAGATTCCCCGCTTTACAACGGACAAATACAGAGCATCGGGCCGCGCTACTGCCCCAGTATCGAGACAAAGATTGTCACCTTCCCCGACCGCAACCACCACCCTCTCTTCTTAGAGCCTGAGGGGTGCGACACGAACGAACTATATCTGAACGGCTTTTCTTCAAGTCTACCGATGGAGATACAAATTGAAGCCTTAAAGCAAATGCCATGTTTCAGGGATATGGTTGTTTACCGCCCAGGTTACGCTATTGAATACGACATGTTCGACCCGACGCAATTATCGCACAGCCTCGAAACAAACATTGACGGTCTCTTCCTCGCTGGACAGGTAAACGGCACAACAGGTTATGAAGAAGCCGCCGGGCAAGGCATTATCGCCGGCATCAACGCAGCCCTAAAATGTAGCGGCAGCAAACCGTTTACGCTCGGCAGGGACGAGGCATACATCGGCGTACTGATTGACGACCTCGTAACGAAGGGTGTAGACGAACCGTACAGAATGTTCACCTCACGCGCTGAATACAGAATTTTGTTGCGGCAGGACAATGCTGATGTACGTCTTACACCTTACGCCATCAAGTATGACTTAGCAACAGAAGAGCGCAAGAGACGCTTTAATCAAAAGAAAGAACGAGTAGACGCTATCATTGAATTTTGCAAAACATTCCCGATAAAAGCGCCGCGCATCAACCCATACCTTGAAAGCATCGGCACCACTGCGCTAAGCGGCGGGTGTAAAATGTTCGACTTAATCAACCGCCCTCAGATAACAATTAGTGGTTTGGCTGACGAGATAGAAGATTTCGGAAACTTCTTATCATCGATAGATGAAGACAG
>JBJEAH010000194.1:0-30375 GCA_051868815.1 Alloprevotella sp. | reverse complement strand
TTTTTTGCAATTTTACTTGCATATAAGCATAGAATGCCGGGGACGAAGTCCTCGGGAGAGGCTATTGCTATGGTACTGCCTGGAAGGCAGTACGCCTGTGGCGATGTATAAAAGAGCATGTCCTGTGGCGTAGTGCCTTCCAGGCACATCGTCTAAGTCCCGCCTTTCCGGGCACTGCGTACCCGGTTATCGTCGCTATGCTCCGTAGTGCCTTCCAGGCACTTAACACTTAATTCAACCAACGGGTAAGTGGCTCATATAACATATTGTTCGCAACACATTTCTGTCTCGTCTACTCGTTTACTTGTCTACTCGTTTACTAATCCTAATGAATTTTATCCCTCAATAATGGCGAGGGCTTCCTCGATAGAGAGTTGTTGCTGCTCGCCCGTCTCCATGTTTTTAAGGGTAAGGCGGTTTTCGGCCAATTCGCTCTCGCCCACCAGTGCGACAAACGGAATGTGCTGCGCGTTGGCGTAGGCCATCTGCTTTTTCATCTTCACCGTGTCGGGGTAAACCTCGGTGGAAACGCCCTTTTTGCGGGCTGCGGCGGCATATTCGAGGCAGCGGGCTGCTTCGCGTTCGCCGAAATTGATAAAGAGCAGGCGTACGCCGCCGGCCGTGTCGGCAGGATAAAGGTCGAGGCCATTCAGCACATCGTAGATGCGGTCGGCACCGAAGGAGATGCCCACGCCGCTCAAGCCCGGCATACCGAAGATGCCCGTGAGGTTGTCGTAGCGGCCGCCGCCCGTGATGCTGCCGATGGCGTAGTCGAGGGCTTTTACCTCGAAGATGCAGCCCGTGTAGTAGTTCAGGCCGCGGGCCAGCGTGAGGTCGAGCTCAATCTCGTTGCGCAGCGAACCTGCGGCGGCAAGCGTGTCGAGCACGAAAGCAACCTCGTCGCAACCTTTCAGACCTGTCTCGCTGGCTGCAAGCACCTGGCGCATCGTTGCCACCTTTTCGGCATTGCTGCCTTTGAGGTCGATGATCGGTTGCAGCGTCTGCACCTGCTCGGCGTTGAGCCCGGCGGCAAGGAGTTCCTCGTTCACCTTTTCGATGCCTATCTTGTCGAGTTTGTCGATGGCAACCGTGATGTCGATAATCTTGTCGGCCGCGCCGATGATTTCAGCAATTCCCGTGAGAATCTTGCGGTTGTTGATCTTGATGCTGACGCGGATGCCGAAGCGCGAGAACACCTCGTCGATGATTTGCATCAGTTCCACCTCATTGAGCAGAGAGTCCGAACCAACTATATCTGCGTCGCACTGATAAAACTCGCGGTAACGCCCTTTTTGCGGTCGGTCGGCACGCCATACGGGTTGGATTTGATAGCGTTTGAAGGGCATCTGCAATTCCTCGCGGTGCTGCACCACGTAGCGGGCGAAGGGCACGGTGAGGTCGTAGCGCAGTCCTTTCTCGCAGAAGCGCGAGGCGAGGGCAGCCGCACTCTTTTCGGCGTAATCTTCGGTGGAAACAGCGTTTTTGAAGTCGCCCGAATTCAAAATCTTAAACAAGAGTTTGTCTCCTTCCTCTCCGTATTTGCCCATAAGGGTGGAGAGATTTTCTGTGGCGGGTGTTTCTATCTGTCGAAAGCCGTAGAGGGCATACACCTTGCGGATGGTTTCAAAAATATAGTTGCGGCGTGCCATTTCGACGGGGCCGAAGTCGCGCGTGCCTTTGGGAATGGAAGGTTTCATGCTTGGGGTGAAATTATTTGGGTAAACGAGTAAACCAGTAAACAAGTAGATGAGACAAGTTTGTTGTGCAGACAGATATCTTATAAAGTAATCTGTCTTGTTTACTCGTAAACTCGTCTACTTGTTTACTAAAAAAATTATTTGCTAACCTCTTTCACAAGATAGATATACGTGGGCAGGTGGTCGGAATAGCCGTTGAGCCATGCGCCGCCGGCGTGTGTGCGGAGCGTGTTGCCCTTGTAGCGTCCTTCCTGCTGGAAAAGATAGTCGCGCATGTAGACTTCGTTCTTAAAGAACTTCAACGTCTTGCGGTCGCTGCCGAGCAGGTTGCCGCTAAACACGATTTGGTCGAACAAGTTCCATTTGCCGTCGTAGAGCAGCGTGCCTTGCCCCACCTTGTAAAGCATGTCCCACCAGGGGTTATAGAGGTCGTTCTCGGCCTTGATGTCCTGCTTCTTGTGCTTGCACTGCAAAGCGCGCGTCATGCTCTTGTCGCCCGGGTCGTCGTTCATGTCGCCCATGATGATCACCTTTGAGCCCGGGTCTTGCTGCATCAGCGCCTCTTTGAGCGCATAGACCTGCTCGCCGGCACGCTCGCGGGCTTCACTGCCAGCGGCGCGCGAGGGCCAGTGATTGACGATAAAATGGAATTTCTCGCCGCCCAGTTTGCCGCTCATCACGAGAAAGCCGCGCGTGATGTGCGTGGTGTCGCCTTTCAGTTCGGTATAGGCGTGCACTTGCTTATTCTCGTCCACATAAAAACCGAGGTCGACGTCCGGCTGATTTTTGTCCTTATAATAATATGGCACGAGCATCGAGCTTTCGAGCGTGAAGAGGCGCGGGTTGTAGAAGAAGGCACACTCCACGCCGCGGCGGTCGGGCCCGTCGTAGTGCACTATTTGCCAGCCGCGCTTTTGCAGTGCGGGCTGTTTCAGTAGATCCTCGAGCACATTTCGGTTTTCGATTTCCGACACACCGATGACCGCCGGCCCTGCCGGGAGCTTGTCGGTGCAGAGTTCCGAGAGCACGCGCGACATGTTATGGAGCTTTGCCTCATATTTCATCTTGCCCCATTTGTTGCGCCCGTCGGGCAAATACTCATAATCGTTCTTGCCGGCATCGTGCAGCGTGTCGAACAGATTTTCAAGATTGTAGAATGCCACGCCATAGAGCGCGTAGCGTTTCTCGCCCTGCTGCGGCGCGGTGAACGAAGACAAAACCGCCGCCGAAAGGAGCAAGAATAAAAAGGAAAAGACTGTCTTTTTCATATAAGGTATGTTCTGAAGGCAAAGAGAGAGAAAGAGCGGCGGAGAAAGAGGAGAAAACCGCACTTTCTGCTATTCGAGTGGCAAATTTCCAAAAAAAATCTGACAACAAAGGCGATTTTCTGCCTTAAAATGGCATTTTAATAATTTTGTAAAAGAGCGGACAAGAAATTTGTACTACCTTTGCACAGTTTCAAGGCAGAAAACTATGGAAAACCCGTAAAACGACGGCAGGAAATGAGCGATAACGCTTCGCCTGCCCGTTTGCCTGCAAACTTGTTTACAATACAATCAAAAATATCAAATCATTCCACAAACAAACTTTTATGAATAAAGGTCTAAAACTTGTGGCGGCGGCGTGGTGCTTTATCGGAACGGCCTACGCGCAGCAGCCAAACGACAGCCTTTATGTAGCCGGCGACAACGCAGACTTTACGTTTACCGAGTCGCAACTGGACGAGGACAACGATGCCCCGCAAACGGTATCGTCTATCACCTCGGAGCAAAACGACCCCTTCCTTTCCGAAGTGGGCTATCGCTTTTCGGCCATGCGTTTCAAGACGCGTGCCTACGACAACCAGTACAACAGCGTCTACATGAACGGCCTGCGGCTGAACGACTCCGAACTCGGACGCTTCAGTTACAGCATGATCGGCGGTATGAACGACGGCACGCGCAATAAAGAGGGCGTGACGGGATTCGACTACAACATGTTCGGCACCACCGGCATCGGCGGGGCGCAAAACATCAACACCCGCGCCTCTGCATTCGCACAGGGCAACAAAATCGCCCTTTCAGGCTGCAACCGCAACTATGTGGCGCGCGGCATGTACACTTATGCCTCCGGCCTCCTGCCCTCCGGCTGGGCATTTGCCGGGACGGTGGGCTACCGCTGGGCAAAAGAGGGCGTGATTGAAGGCACGTTCTACAACTCGTTCAGCTATCTGCTCTCTGCCGAAAAGCGTTGGAACGACCACGCCCTTTCGCTCGTTACCTTCGGTTCGCCTACGGAGCGCGCGCAGCAGGGAGCTTCTACCGAGGAAGCCTATTGGCTCGCCAACTCCCATTATTATAATCCCAACTGGGGTTATCAGGGCGGCGAGAAGCGCAATGCCCGCGTGGTGCACGACTATGAGCCGACGGCCATCCTTACTTGGGACTGGAAGATTAACGACGATATGAAACTCTCCACTTCGGCCGGTTTCAAGTATTCCATGTATAGCACTTCCGCCCTCGGTTGGAACGGCAACGCCTACGACCCGCGCCCCGACTATTACAAGAATCTGCCCTCCAGCACCTTTAATGTTTACGACACCGACGGGCAGAACAATCCCAATTACCTTAAGGAAAATCCGTGGTTCCTGGAAGAATACAATTCTCTCTACAACTATTGGACTTCCGACAAGGCCAACCGCCAGATTAACTGGGATCGCATGTATCTCGTCAATCAGGAACATGCCGCCACGGGCGGCGATGCGCTCTACTACGTGGAACGCCGCCACAACGACCAAATGGTGTTTGCCTTCAACTCGGCTTTCAATCACGCCGTCAATGAGCACAGCAAGTATGCCGTAGGCATTCAGCTCAACTCTACCAAAGGCATGCACTACAAAACGATGGACGACCTGCTCGGCGCTTTGCGCTACACCGACATCGATAAGTTCGCCGCACGCGACTACGGCGAAGGCAGCATTATGGCGCAGAACGACCTGAACAACCCCAACCGCCAAATCGGCGTGGGCGACAAGTTCGGATACAACTATAATATATATGTCAACCAAGCCCGCGCATGGATGCAGTATCGCTACAATTACGGCGGCCTCACCTTCAACCTCGGCGCACACATCGACGGTACGCAGATGGAGCGCGAGGGCCTGATGCGCAACGGCCGCGCAGCCTACAATTCCTACGGCAAGAGCGGCAAGGCGAGCTTCCTCGGCGGCGGCGGAAAGTTTGCGCTTAATTATCGCGTGGGTGCCGGCAACGACATCTTCGCCGGCATGAGCGCAGAGAGCAACGCCCCCTTGGCACGCAACAGCTTCGTTGCGCCGCGCATGCAGAACAACTTCGTGGACAACCTCACCAACGAGGAAGTCTTCGGCGGCGAATTGGGCTGGAAGTTCCGCTTCGGTCCTGTGTCGGGTATCGTGAAGGGTTACTACACGCGCTTTAACAACGGCGTGGAGCAAACCGCTTTCTACAACGACTCGGAAGAACGCTTCACCTATCTCACCATGACGGGTGTCGACCGCGAGCACTACGGCGTTGAGGCTTCTATCAACTGGCAGGTAACGAGCAAACTCTCTTTCAATCTTATGGGAACGTATGGCGAAGCCAAATACGTGAACAATCCTTTGGCGCAACTCGCCTACGAAGGTATGGACGCCGCTACCATTCAGGATTTGAACATTTGGGCAAATCCTGTGACGGGCGCCAATATGCCGCTGCGCGTCATTGCCGAAGGCATGCGCGTGAGTGGCACTCCGCTCACGGCTGTAAGCCTTGCCGCAAACTATAACACCAACGGCTGGTTCTTTGAACTCGCCCTCAATTACTACGACCGCGTTTACGTGGGCTTCTCGCAGTACAACCGCCTTTCGAACGTTGTGAACGCATACAAGCCCAACGGCGTGGACGCAAACGGTAACGACACTTATTTGCCCACAAAGCAGGAACTCGAAACCAACGGCGGTATCCTCTTCGATGAAAGCGGAAACTTTGTGAAAGCCTACTCGCCCGAGCAGGAGAAGTTCGACGGTGGCTTTATGCTCGACGCTTCTATCGGCAAGTTCATACGCTTGAAGAAGGGCAAGAGCATCAGCATCAACCTTTCCTTGCAGAACATCACGAACAACCGCAACCTCCGCACCGGCGGCTACGAGCAAAACCGTGGCGACTACTATAACACTGGCGAAAAGCGTGCTTATGTGTTCTCGAAGAACTCTAAGTACTATTATGCCAACGCCATCAACGGTTTCCTCAATATCGGCTTCAAGTTCTAATACATATATAAATATGACTACAATGAAAAAGATATATTCTTTCCTGCTTGCCGCCTGCGCCGGGCTCTCGCTCGCTTCGTGCATGAACGACGACATGGAGTCGCCCGCGCTGGATTATGAGCAGGCTTCGATAACGTCGGCGACCGATGTGGGCACGACCAACATCAAGATAGCCGCGCTCAAAGACAGATACGCCAGCACGTTCCGTCAGGCAAATGCTTGGCTGAAAATTGAAGAAGACCTCGTGTTCGAGGGCGTTGTCTGCGCCAACGACCGCGGCGGCGGACTTTATCAGAGCATACTTCTGCGCGATATCGACACCGAGGCAGGCACCGACCAGTGCATTCAACTGGCCATCAAGAATACTTGCCTGTATCCTTTCTTTAAGCTCGGCCAGCGCGTCAAGGTGAACCTCAAAGGGCTTTACATAGGCTGCTATGGCTATGTGCCCAAAGTGGGTCAGCCTTACCTTACTTCTAATGGCAATATGCGCCTTGGTCCGATACTTCTTAATTTGGTAAAGACCAATGTGCAGTTGCTCGGCATGCCTAATGCCGGTGCGCCCGAACTGGTGCCCCTCGAACCGACCGACGAATGGTTTAAACAGAACATGACCTACAAGAACGTGCCCATGCTCGCCAAGGTGACGGGAACGTTCGACGAGGTTTCCATTGCCAAAAAGAATACAGCGGCAGAAGGCGAGTTGGACGCATATAAAGGACAGTATGAACCGCTGCCCAAAGTCTTTGCTCCGCTTGTGCTGCGCGATGACGGCTATGGCGTAGACCGTACGCTTGTGTTGCGCGACGGCAAAACAAAACTTTCTTTCCGTTCCAGCACCAGCTGCGAGTTTGCCAATGTGCCCCTGCCCGAAGATGAGCGTTCTTATACGGGTATGCTTAGCTTCTATGGCAGCGAGTGGCAGATGCAGCTCCGCTATTTTGAAGATATTTATCCCAATATCGAAATGCCGAACTACCAAAATCAGTAACAATAAAAACAACATAAAATGAAAAAGTCTTTTCAATTTTTAGCCTTTGCTATTGCGGCTCTTTGCTTTACCGCCTGCGAGGACGTTCCCGCGCCATTCAATATTTTTTCAGATGGCGGCGGTCAGGGCACAGGTTCCCAACTGCCTTATACGGCAACCTTTGAATCAAGTCTCGGTGACTTTACAACAGAGAATACCGTGGGCGATTTTCCTTGGACGTGCCAATACAGCTGTGCGCAGATCACTTCTTATATTGACACCGACGGCGACGGTACGAAGGAAAACAATCCGGCAACGAGCTGGCTCATCTCGCCGGCGTTCGACCTTACGGGCATTGAGGCCGCTCACGTAGCTTTCGACTATATCCTGCGCTATGCCAACGCCTCCGAACTGGCTACTAACTATCAGGTACTGGTCAGCAAGGACTATACGAAAGATTCCGGCGCGGCAGCTGCCAACTGGACAGTCCTGCCCCTGGATTTGGTGCAAGGTTCTGACTGGGACACTTGGACAAATACGGGCAACCTGAACATTCCCGCCGAGTTCTGCAACACGGCTAACGTGACCGTCGCTCTGCGCTATATTGCCCAAGCCAAGGCCGCTACGTGGGAAGTGAAAAACTTTGTGCTCGACCAAGGCGCAGGCGATAACGGCGGCGGCTCTGGCGAAGAAGGCGGCGTGAAGACGCTTCCCTATTCGGAAGCATTCAGCACGACGCTCGGAGCTTTCAAAAACTACACCACGTCGGGCGAGGGCGCATGGACAATTAATTACAGCACGGCGGCGGCCACGGGCTACGACTACACCTCCAAGGTGACCACCGCCGGCACGTACTATCTTGTCAGCCCTGAAATCTCACTTGCCGGGCAAACGGCCGTGCATGTGTCTTACGAATATATTATGCGCTACAACAAGGGCGATGAAAACCAGCAGGTATTCATTACCGACGCCTTCAATGAGGCAGCTCCCGCCGAGGGTTGGACGCTTCTTGTGGGCAAGCATACGGAAGGAACCGACTGGACTACTTTCGCCAAAGAAGATGTCGCAATCCCTGCCGCTTATCTCGGCAAAACCATTCGCATTGCTTTCCGTTACAACACGAATGCCGAAAGCGGCTCAACTTGGGAAGTGAAGAACTTTGCCATTGCTGCCGGCGAAGCCAGCGGTGAGGGCGGCAATACAGGCGGCGGTAGCGAAGTCGTTGCCACGGGCGACGGCACGCTTGCCAATCCCTTCAATTCTGTGGCTGCCAATGCCTACGTGGCTGCCATGGCTGCCGATGTGGTTTCCGAAAACGATGTTTACATCAAGGGCAAGATTGCTTCTGTTGAAGAGGCTTACGGCACTCAATTCGGAAATGCTTCTTTCACCATTTCCGATGACGGCACTTCCGCCAACGGCTTTAAGGTTTGGCGCGCCTATTACCTCAACAACGAGAAGTATCAGGAAGGTCAGACGCAGATTAAGGTAGGCGACGAAGTTGTTGTCTGCGGCAAGGTAGTGAACTACAAAGGCAACACGCCCGAAACCGCGCAAGGACAGGCTTATCTCTACTCGCTCGTAAGTTCTGAGGGCGGCAACACCGGCGGCGATGGCGGCGGTACGGTGGACAACCCCATTACCAATGACTATATCACCGTTACGGCAGCTTCCTTTGGCATTGAAAACGGAACGGCCGTTACGGAACTGAAATTGAGCGACGGCACAACGCTTTCGTTCGACGGCGGCGGCAACACGAACGCGCCTAAGTACTACACGGCCGGCACGAATATCCGCATGTACCCCAAGAACACCATGACGGTGAAGGCCAGCAAGAAGATTGCCGCCATTGTGCTCAATGTCGATAAGTACAACGGCGTTATTTGCAACGCCAGCGGCGACATCTCTGCCAACCCCGGCAGCGTTTCCACCGCCGAACAGGTTGTGACGATTAGCAGCGTGAACGCCACCTCCACGGTCATCACCAATACGTCCACCACAACCAGCACGCCGAGCCAGCTCCGCTGGATTTCAATGACGATTTACTACGTAGAATAATCTGTTCACACAATATTATATTAAGGCCGTTGTTGCGGTAAACGCGCAGCAACGGTCTTATTTTCCCTAAGAATGAAGAAAAACCTTTTTATCGTTTCCCTTTGCCTGGCGCTCGGCGGCTGTCTTTGCTTTTCCTGCGGCGACGACGACGATAACATCTCTCTTGGCAAAAATCCTGGCAGTGGAAGCGACGGCTTGCCTCCCACTTCCGGGAATGCCGTGCTCTCGCGCCTCGAAACCCCGGCCACGAAGAGCGGCAACATCGTCGTTTCGCATTGGAGCGTCGAGGGCGGCGACAGTGTGATGACTTATTGTCTTGAATACGACCCCGTGAAGCACCATTCCCGTTGGGTGGCATTCCGCTTCGACGGCCGCACCCGTGCCAACAATGTGTCGCGCAAAAGCTACGACATTCGCCCGCAATACCCCGAAGATCCCAAGCTCAACGGTCAGAATGCCATTGAGAGCGATGCCAGTTTCAGCGGCTACGACCACGGACACCTTTGCGCCTCGGCCGACCGCCTTTATTCCCGCACCGCCAACGACAACACGTTCTACATGACCAACATGTCGCCGCAAATCGGGCACTTCAACCAATACTATTGGGTGGTGCTCGAAGGACTGGTGCAGGACCTCGGTAAATCGGGAAAATACGGTGCTAACTTTGCCGACACGCTCTACGTGGTGAAGGGCGGCACAATCGACAATGCCGACCAGATCCTCGGCTACGCGTGCAGCGGACGCATGCCCGTGCCGAAGTATTACTATATGGCCTTGCTTCGCGTCAAGAACGGCGCATATTCCTCCATTGCCTTTTGGATGGAGCACAAGAACTACGGCACTGCCAAGCCCTCCCTCGCAACTATCAAGCAGCATTGCGTGAGCGTGCAGACGTTGCAGAATTACACCGGCATTGACTTCTTCCACAATCTCCCAGATGTGGTGGAGCAAAAGGTGGAGCAGCAGTGCGACCCCTCATCGTGGGGCATGTAAGCGCCGCTTATGAGGAGCAAAAAAGCACAAAATTGAAAAAAATGTGCAGCGAATAGCGTTTTTCCTATATGAAACTTTGTTTATCTTAGGAATAAACGCTAATTTTGCAGGCAGAAACTAATTTGAAATCAATATTAACCATTCAAACAGAAAGATTATGTCTGATATCGAAGCAAAAGTAAAAGCTATCATCGTTGACAAACTCAGTGTTGATGAAGCAGATGTTAAGAACGAAGCAAGTTTCGCCAATGACCTCGGCGCAGATTCTCTCGACACAGTAGAACTCATCATGGAATTCGAAAGAGAATTTGGCATCTCTATCCCCGATAACGAAGCTGAAAAGATTTCTACCGTCGGCGATGCTATCGCTTACATCGAAGCCAACAAGTAAAAAGTTGACGAAGACCTTTTATTTTGAAACCATCTTAAGAAACTGTAACCTCCAAAAAGGAGGCTACGGTTTTTCTTCGTTTTAGAAACCCCGCTCATTTTTCTCAAAACATTTGTGTACGTGTGTGTGTCTGATATCACCAAAAAACGCCTGTTAGCCGACATAGCCCTGAAAGGGCTTAATAGCAGAGCAAAGGGGCTCGCCCCTGTGAAAAGGCAATTCCAGCCGATTGCCCCTGTAAGGGGCTTATAATTATAACTTTTTGAATACGCTTTTAATTATTAGCCCCTTACAGGGGCAATCGGATAGGCAATGCTCCACGTAGGGGCAAGCCCCTACGCTGATTTATTAGCCCCTTTCAGGGGCGCATCGGCTTTCAAGTGAGTTGTACACACACCTCCGTCCACAGAGCAAAAAACACTTCAAGAATTATGGAACTGAAAAGAGTGGTCGTTACCGGCCTTGGTGCTCTGACACCCGTGGGCAACACGATGCCCGAAACTTGGGAAAACATTAAGAAAGGCGTCAGCGGCGCCGGCCCTATCACACACTTCGATGCCTCTAAGTTCAAGGCTACCTTTGCCTGCGAGGTGAAGAATTTCAACGCAACTGAGTTCATCGACCGCAAGGAAGCCCGCAAGATGGACCTTTATGAGCAGTACGCCCTCGTGGCTGCCATGGAAGCCATTAAGGACTGCGGCTGGGATTTGGAGAAGGTCGACAAAAACCGCATCGGCGTCATTCTCGGTGTCGGCATCGGCGGTATCCACACCTTCGAGGAAGAAGCCGGCAACTACGCTAAAAACGGCGAGGCAATGGGCCCCAAATACAATCCCTTCTTCATTCCGAAGATGATTGCCGACATCGCCGCCGGACAAATCTCTATCCAGTACGGTTTCCACGGTCCCAACTACACCACGACCTCTGCCTGCGCATCTTCCACCAACGCCCTTGCCGATGCCTTCAACCTCATTCGCCTCGGCAAGGCCGACGCCATCGTTACCGGCGGCGCCGAAGCCGCTATCTGGCCTGCCGGTGTGGGCGGTTTCACGGCTATGCACGCCCTCTCTACGCGCAACGACGACCCCGAGCACGCCTCGCGTCCCTTCTCCGCCAGCCGTGACGGCTTCGTTATGGGTGAGGGTGCCGGTATGCTCATTCTCGAAGAACTCGAGCACGCCAAGGCACGCGGTGCCAAGATCTACTGCGAAGTGGCAGGCGTGGGCATGTCGGCCGATGCGCACCACATCACCGCTTCCCACCCAGAAGGCCTCGGCGCCAACCTCGTGATGAGCAATGCCCTCGAAGACGCCGGCATGAAGCCCGAAGACATCGACTACATCAACGTTCACGGCACGTCGACCCCCGTTGGCGACATCTCCGAAGTAAAGGCCATCACCAAACTCTTCGGTGAACACGCCTATAAACTCAACATCAGCTCCACGAAGTCCATGACCGGCCACCTCCTCGGCGCAGCCGGTGCCGTGGAAGCCCTGATTTGCTGTCTCGCCGTGCAGAATGACATCGTGCCGCCTACCATCAACCACGAAGAAGGCGACAACGACGAAAACATCGACTACAACCTCAACTTTACCTTCAACAAGGCACAGCAGCGCACCGTGCGCGCCGCCCTCAGCAACACCTTTGGTTTCGGCGGCCACAATGCTTGCTGCATCTTGAAGAAGTACGAGGCGTAATATTATTCATAGGGGCTGTTTCTAAATGAGCAAGACAGCCCTGAAAGGGCTTAATAACATAGCACAGGGGCTTGCCCTGTGTGGAGGCGATTTGTTTCGATTGCCCCTGTAAGGGGCTTATAATTTCTACTCAATGAGTTCCCTTTTATAATTATCAGCCCCTTACAGGGGCAATCGAACAAACAACGCTCTACGTAGGGGCAAGCCCCTACGCTGGTGTGTTTGCCCCTTTCAGGGGCACTTTGGCAATATAGTTCATTTTGGCATCGCCCCTATTTGTATTCGTTTATTTCTATCCTCGCCGCTGCAAGGCGGCCCTATCCCCTTATGATTACCAATTTGCTCGACCGGGTGAAGTTCCCCTTCCGTAAGGATAAGGAGCTCCTTTCGGCCCTCCATGATATATTGGGGTTCTATCCCCACAACCTTGAACTCTATCGCGTGGCATTTGCCCACCGCTCCCTCTCTTACCGCAGCAAGGACCGTCGCAACCAGGAAAGCGGCCGCCCGCTCAACAACGAACGCCTCGAATACCTCGGCGATGCCGTGCTCGAAACCGTGGTGAGCGATATCGTCTACCACCACTTCGACCGCCGCCGCGAGGGTTTCCTCACTGCCACGCGTTCGAAGGTCGTGTCGCGCGAAACGCTCAACCGCCTCTCCGAGGAAATGAATATCCTCAAACTGGTACGGGCCGCGCAAGGCATATCTACCAACCACACCAATATAGGAGGCAATGCCTTCGAAGCTCTCATGGGCGCGATTTACCTCGACCGGGGCTTCCGCTACTGCCGATGGTTTATCGAGAAGCGCGTTATGGGGCGGTTCATCGACCTCGACAAGCTCGCCAACAAGGAAGTCAACTTCAAGAGCAAGCTCCTCGAATGGAGCCAGAAGAACCGCATCAACGCGGCCTTCAACATGGAAGGCGGCACGGGCGGCGAGCGCGTATTCTTCACTACGGTCGTGATTGAAGGCCTCGTGGCAGGCAAGGGCAAGGGACTTTCCAAGAAAGAGAGTCAGCAGATTGCTGCCAAGGAAGCCCTGACAAAGTTGCGCCGCGAACCCTTGTTTCTCGACAGCGTGTTCCAGGCCAAGGAACAGCGCACCGCCATGGAAGCGGAAGAAGCCTTTGCGCTGCCGCATATCGACGAGATAGAAGACATCCTCACCAAGGAGCAGGGTAAGGGCGGCAAGCCCAAGCGCACCGAGCAGGAAGTTCCTGTTCTCGAAACGGCAGCTGATGCTCCCGCTTCTGCCTCAGAGTTGAGCGACGGCAACGAGACACCGGCAGCCAAGCCGCGCCGTCGCCGCAGTCGCAGCCGCTCCGCAAGGTCGGTGACCGAGGCCGTAAAGACTGCCTCCGCAGCCGAACCAGAAGCACAGCAGCCTGCGCCCGAAACGGAGGCAAAAAAGCCCCAAACCCGCCGTCCGCAGCCGCCGCGCACCGACGAAGACACCGATGCCGCCACGGGCAAGCCGCGCCGTCGCCGCCGTCCCCGTGCCGCAAAACCAGCTGGCGATGCCGCACCCGCCCAACCGTCGGAAGCCGACCGTGAGGCCATTATCCGCGCCGCCGAAGAGGCAGCGTTTACAGAGTAAGAATAGTCCCTTACCAGGACAGTCCGCCAAAAGTCAGGCAGCAATTTTTTTCTTGCTGCCTGACTTTTTTTCGCTGATGCGCACACATTTTTTCCTTTCATATAGGATAGTTTTTGTTACAAAGTTTGTAACACGTATTACAAACTTTGTAACATGTGTTAGAAACTTTGTAACGGCCGTTACAAACTTTGTAACAAACTTTTTCTTAGCAGATAGTGAAAAATATCTGCGTCAGAGTAAAAACTTTCAAGCAGATAGGAACATTTTTAACGCGGATACAAAAAACGCGGTGCCTGGAAATTTCCAAGCACCGCGTTCGCAATACTAATAATTTCTTTGTTGGTTGACTTATGTGTTAAGTGCCTGGAAGGCACTACGGAGCGTAGCGACGATAACCGGGGACGAAGTCCTCGGATAGGCTATGCAAGGACGATGTGCCTGGAAGGCACTACGCCACAGGACCTGCACTAAAAACATCGCCACAGGCGTACTGCCTTCCAGGCAGAACGTTTACGACAGTCTTCCCCGAGGACTTCGTCCCCGGTTACCGTCGCTTCGCTCTGTACTGCCTTCCAGGCAGTTAATACCTTTGTCATAATGTTTTCTAATTCAACCAACCAGTTGAAAATCTTCCTTTAATCTTCAATCAGGTTCTTGCCCGTCATTTCGGCAGGCTGCTCCAAGCCCATGATGTGCAGGATGCTCGGGGCCACGTCGGCCAGAACGCCGTTTTGCACCTTAGCACCCTTGTTTTTCGTCACGTAGATGAAGGGCACGGGGTTGAGCGAGTGCGCCGTGTTGGGCGTGCCGTCCTCGTTGAGGGCGTTGTCGGCGTTGCCGTGGTCGGCAATGATGATGGTCTCGTAGTCCGTCTCGTTGGCGGCGGTCACTACGTCGCGCACGCAGGCATCGACGGCCGTTACAGCCTTTTCGATGGCGGGATAGATGCCCGTGTGGCCCACCATGTCGCCGTTGGCGAAGTTCACCACGATGAAGTCGTACTTGTTTTCGCGGATAGCGGCCACGAGCTTGTCTTTCACTTCGTAGGCCGACATTTCGGGCTGCAGGTCGTAGGTAGCCACTTTCGGCGAAGCCACGAGAATGCGGTCTTCGCCCTCGTAAGGCGTTTCGCGGCCGCCGTTGAAGAAGAACGTAACGTGGGCGTACTTCTCCGTCTCGGCGGTGTGGAGCTGTTTCAGGCCCTTGGAGGAAAGGTATTCGCCGAGTGTGTTCTCCACGTTTTCTTTCGGGAAGAGGATATGCACGCCGGTGAAAGAGGCGTCATAGGGCGTCATGCAATAATATTGCAGGCCGGGAATGGTAGTCATGCCTTCCTCGGGCATATCCTGCTGCGTGAGCACCACGGTAAGTTCCTTGGCGCGGTCGTTGCGGTAGTTGAAGAAAATCACCACGTCGCCCTCCTGAATGCGGCCGTCAACGTGCGCATTCACGAGCGGTTCCATAAACTCGTCGGTGTTCTTATGCTCCTCTGAGTCGGTGTCGTAGCAGCTTTGCACGCCTTCCACCATATCTTCCACCTTGCGGCCGATGCCGTGCACAAGCTGGTCGTAGGCAATCTTCACGCGGTTCCAGCGCTTGTCGCGGTCCATGGCGTAGAAACGGCCGATGATGCTGGCGATATGTGCGCCGTTGGCGGCGCAATGCTTGTCGAGGAGTTCGATGAAGCCCTTGCCGCTCTTCGGGTCGGTGTCGCGGCCGTCCATGAAGCAGTGCACGAAGGTGCGCTCGGCTACGCCGTATTCCTTAGAGATTTCCACGAGTTTGAACAAGTGGTCGAGCGAAGAGTGCACGCCGCCCGTGGAGGTGAGGCCCATGAGGTGCACGTTCTTGCCGTGCTCCTTGGCATAGCTGTAAGCACTTACGATTTCGGGATTTTGGAGAATGCTGCCGTCCTTGCAGGCGCGGTTGATCTTTACAAGGTCTTGGTAGACGATGCGTCCGGCGCCGATGTTGAGGTGACCCACTTCGGAGTTGCCCATCTGCCCGTCGGGCAAACCTACGTTCTCGCCCGAGGCGAGGAGCTGGGAGTGCGGATAGTTGGCGTCCAATGAATCCATGAAAGGCGTGGGAGTCTGATAGATCACGTCGCCTTTGCCGTGTGTGCCGATGCCCCAACCGTCGAGGATCATCAGCAGAGCTTTCTTTGCCATATTTTGAATAGGAATTTAGAGGTTTTTTACTGAATGCTTTAAGTATCGCAAAGTTAGTAATTCTTTCACACGCAAAACGCGGCCACGGGGCAAAAAGTGCGATTTTATAGGCAGAGAGTTGCCTTTTGCGTGCGGTTAATACGGCGTTTTGTCCGTTTTCCGCTCCCATGCCTCGAAGGTGGCGATGGCTTCCTTGCCGAGGAGTTGCTCTGCGCGTAGGGTGCGTTCGGAGAGCGGCAGGGCGAGTTCTTTGTAGATGAAGGCGTCGTCGAAGCCGATGCGGGCGGCGTCGGCCTTGGTGTTGCCGTAGAAGAGGCGGTCGAGTCGAGCCCAGTAAATCGCGCCGAGGCACATGGGGCAGGGTTCGCAGGAGGAGTATATTTCGCAGCCTGAGAGGTTGAACGTGCCGAGTTTCTGCGCCGCCGCGCGTATGGCCGACACTTCGGCGTGGGCCGTGGGGTCGCAGTTGGCAGTGACGCGGTTTACGCCGGTGGCGATGATTTCTCCGCCGCGCGCTATGACCGCGCCGAAGGGTCCGCCGCCGTTTTCAACGTTTGCCGAGGCGAGGCGTATGGCCTCGCGCATAAGTTCTTCTTGATTCATGGTATGAGGTTTTTTATAGTGGCTATGATGTTGATAGTCTCTGCTCGTTGGGTGGATGAAACAAATGATATTAGATAAAAACCAGTAAAAACATCTTGCTTCGTTTGAAGCCCCTTGGGCTACGCCGCTGGTCTTAACGCCGAGCTTGTGAGCCTAATCGGCTCACGCTCGCCCTTAATCCCTGCGGCTGCGGTCGGTGCCCGCCCGCTTCAAACGCCGCAAGGAAAAAACCATGAAAAACCCGTGAGACCTTGATGCAGCCTTAAAGGCAATGAGAAGGTTTCCCATTGAAAACGGGTTTTTACTGGTTTTTATCTTTATTCAACCAACAGGCTATTTATTAAAAAAGGAGGAAGAGCGTGTGCTCCTCCTCCTTTTTGCTAAACTGTCGGTGTCTTTATTCCTTGAAGTCGGCGGGGAGCATCGAAATGGTGATGCAGTTGCCGTCTTTGAGCAAGTGATTATTCACGAAGTTCTGGATATCTTCAGACTTCAAGCCGCTGATCGTGGCTTCGTAGCCGGTCTGCTCGTCGAAGCCCCACATGTTCTTGCTTTCGATGAGGTTCTGCCAGTAGCCGTTCTTCTTCTGCTTGTCGGCAAAGTCTTTCAGTTCGAACTTCTGGAACTTGTCGAGTTCTTCGGCCGTTACGCCCTTGGCTGCGATGTCCATGATGCCCTGCTTCATGAGCAAGAGGGCAGAGTCGCGCTTTTCTGGTTTCACGGGGCAATAGATTTGCAGCTGATACATTTGGTTTTTGCCGTAGGAAGCAGCACCGGATGCGCCCACGCTGTAAGCCATGCTGCCTTCTTCGCGGATGCTCTTGAGATAACGCTGCGAAAGGATTTCGCCAAGTGCGTTGGCCACCACGCCATCCTTCATCGTGTAAGGCAGGTCGCCCCACCAAACCTGAATAATGTTGGCCTTAGGTGTTTCCATGGCGCGGGTGAAGAGATTGTCCACCTTGCCCTTTGCAGGTTTGATGTTGAGGTTCGTCATTTCCTCGCGCTTGGCAACTGCGGGCATAGAGGCGATGTAGGTCTCCACGAAGAGGCGGAGGCTGTCTTCGTCGAAGTTACCCGTGAAGTAGAAGTCGAAGTCTGCGCCCGTGGCGAAGCGTTCCTGATAAATCTGCTTGATGCGCTCGAAGCTGGCCTTGTCGAGGTCGGCAGACTTCATCGTCTTGTAGCGCGGGTGGTGCTGGTAGATTGTAGACTTGACAGAGTCGGAGAAAGCCATTTCAGGCAGTTTCTCTGCATTTTCAAGCTGCGACTTGAGCAGGGCAATGAGGTTGTTGTAAGCGTCTACGTCGTCGCAGGGCTTCTGGAAGCGGAGGTAAATCAGTTCGAAGAGCGTGCGGAGGTCTTTCGGCGTGGACGAACCCGAGAGGTTGTCGGTCACAGCACCGAGAGCGGGCGAACAGCTTGCCTGCTTGCCGGCGAGTTTCTTCTCAAGTTCCGTGCTCTTGAAGTTGCCGAGACCCGTGAAACCCATCACCATGTCGAAGAGGTCGAGGTTGATTTGGTCTTTCTCGCTCACTTTGTATTGGCCGCCGAAGCTGGTGGCGGAGAAGAGCACCTCGCTGTCGTTGAAGTCCGTTTTCTTGAAATATACCTTGGCACCGTTGCTGAGCGTCCAGCAGGTGTAGCCGAAGGCGGCGGGCTTTTCGCTGACGATGTCGCCCTTCTGGGGAACGACGGGCACGAGCGGCTCATTCTTCACATTGTCCACGTAGGCTTCGAGCTTGGCCTTGGCAGCCTTTTCGACAGCCTGCTTCAAAGCATCTGCGGTGGGAACGGCATAGCCTTCCTTATCGGGATACATGCCAAAGACTACGAAGTTCTCTTCCGTAGAATTGTCCTTAAACATCTCGTCGATGCCCTGCTTGAGAGCGGCAACGGGCATCTGAGTAGAAAGCGCCTGATAAAGCTGATATTCCAATTCGATGCCGGGAATAGGCTCGTCTTCGAGGAAGTGGCGCACGTACTGCGGGATATAGAAGCTGTTGTACTGCTTGTCGCGGTTGTTGTAAATCTTCTCGATTTGGCTCATAAACTCATCGCGGGCGCGGAGCAATTCCGTTTCGGTTACGCCGTGCTGGCTTACGCGCACGAGTTCCTGCATCACTACGTTGAGTGCCTCGGCATCTTTGCCGGGTTTGGGAAGAATGTAAACGGAGAGAGCGTCTTTGGTCTTGCTGACAATATAGTTGCCGTAGCTGCAACCGGCGGCGGTGAAGGGGCAGTCGGCCTTTTGCGTCAGTTCGTTGAGACGGGCGTTGATGACATCGCAACCGAGGTTGATCATCAGTTCCATGACATACTGCATCTGAGTGCCGCGGATTTCATCGGGCATGGGGTCAGACTTGAAGAATACCTGCATAACGCCGGCAGCCTGTTCCTTGTCCTTGTCTACAACATAAATCGGCTGCTTGGTGTCGGGCACGGGGTAGTGCTCGTAAGCGGCGGCGTTTTCAGGCATCTTGATGGAAGAGAAAATGTCCTTGATGCGCTGCTCGATTTGGTCGACATCGATGTCGCCCACCACGATAATGCCTTGCAGGTCGGGGCGATACCACTTCTCGTAATAGTTGCGCAGCTCCTGCGGCTTGAAGTTGTCGATAACGCTCATAAGGCCGATGGGGAAGCGCTCGCCGTAGCGCGAGTCGGGATAGAGTTTCGGCAGGCTGCGTTCCATAATGCGCATTGTGCCGGAAGAACGCATGCGCCACTCTTCGTGGATTACGCCGCGCTCTTTGTCGATTTCGCTCTCTTCGAGCAGCAGGCCGTCGGCCCAGTCGTGCAGAATGTAGAGGCAGGAATCGACGTTCGTGGCAGAAACGGGCACATCGTTGATGTTGTAAACCGTTTCGTCGGTCGAGGTGTAGGCGTTGAGGTTCTCGCCGAACTTAACGCCGATGCTCTCGCAGAAGCCCACGATGCGGTTGCCGGGGAAGTGCTGCGTGCCGTTGAAGCACATGTGCTCGAGGAAGTGGGCAAGGCCGCGCTGCGACTCTTCTTCCTGCACAGAACCTACCTTTTGCGCGATGTAGAAACTGGCACGGTCTTTCGGCAGTTCGTTGTGACGGATGTAATACGTCAGTCCGTTGGGCAGTTTGCCGTAGCGCACTGCATTGTCAATGGGCAGCTTCGGCATCTGCGGCATTTCCTGAGCGTCGATGCGCTGTGCCGGCACGAGGACAGCCAGTGCAAAGAGCGACAGGAGGATTTTCTTGATGTTCATAATGGTAAAATGTTAGTTGATAAATATTATTCTGAATAGTTAGACGCTGCAAACGCGCGGTTTGCTACAAGATACGATGAAAAACTTGCGATACAATATTAATATAGGTGCTCAAAGCCTCTATTTTGCATAAAGGGCGCACTTTGCGAATATAATCTGCCTGCAAAATTACGCATTATCTGCTATTATAACGGCAGATAATGGAAAAACATTTGTAGATTTGCACCAAAAATAACGCGCGGAGGCAAAACGGCATTTGTGTCAGGCCGCGCCGCAGCCTATTTCCCAAAATTTGGTAAAATGGTACGCAAATTTGATTTCCTGATTATCGGTTCCGGCGTGGCCGGAATGAGTTACGCCCTGCAAGTGGCAGAAGCCGGCAAGGGCAAAGTGGCACTCGTTTGCAAAACATCAATCGAAGAAGCCAACACCGCAAAGGCACAGGGCGGTATCGCCTCCGTGACCAACCTTGAGGTAGACGACTTTGAGAAGCACATCAAAGACACCCTCATTGCGGGCGACTATATCAGCGACCGCCGCGCCGTGGAGCAGGTGGTGAAAGGTGCGCCCGAGGGCATACGCCGGCTCGTGCAGTGGGGCGTGAATTTCGATAAGAAAGAAGACGGGCAGTTCGACCTGCATCGCGAAGGCGGGCACTCAGAGTTCCGTATCCTGCACCATGCCGACGACACCGGCTTCGAGATACAGCGCGGTCTGATTGAGGCAGTGCGCCGCCACCCTAATATTACGCTGCTCGAGAATCACTTTGCCGTGGAAATCATCACGCAGCACCACCTTGGCGTAGAGGTGACCCGCCGCACGCCCGACATCGAATGCTTCGGCGCATACGTGCTCGACCCCGACACGCACAAGATCGACACCGTGCTCTCGCGTGTCACGGTGCTCGCCACCGGCGGCTGCGGCGCGGTGTATGCCACGACGACCAACCCCAACATTGCCACGGGCGACGGCATCGCCATGGCGTATCGCGCCAAAGCAACCGTGCAGGACATGGAGTTCATACAATTCCACCCCACCGCCCTGTTCCACCCCGGCGAGACGCACCCCGCCTATCTCATCACCGAGGCCATGCGCGGCTACGGCGGCATACTGCGCCTGCCCAACGGCGAGGAGTTTATGCAGAAGTACGACAAGCGCCTTTCATTGGCTCCCCGCGACATCGTGGCGCGCGCCATCGATAAAGAGATGAAGAAGCACGGCATCGACCACGTGTGCCTCGACGTTACCCACAAGCCGGCCGAAGAGACGCGCCGCCATTTCCCGAATATCTACGCCAAATGCCTCTCTATCGGCATCGACATCACCAAAGAGTATATCCCCGTTGCGCCCTGCGCCCACTACCTCTGCGGCGGCATCAAGGTAGACCTCAACGCCTGCTCGAGCATACGCCGCCTCTACGCCATAGGCGAATGTTCCTGCACGGGACTGCACGGCGGCAACCGCCTCGCCAGCAACTCGCTCATCGAAGCCGTGGTGTATGCCGAGGCAGCCGCGAAGCACAGCCTCGCGCATATCGACGAGTACGAGTTCAACACCGCCGTGCCCGAGTGGAACGACGAAGGCACGCTCTCCAACGAAGAGAAGGTGCTCATCGCGCAAGATGTCCGCGAGGTGGGGCAGGTGATGTCGTCGTATGTCGGCATCGTGCGCAGCGACTTGCGCCTCAAACGCGCTTGGACGCGCCTCGACCTGCTTTATGAGGAGACGGAAGAACTCTTTAAGCGCGTGAAGGCTACGCGCGACATTTGCGAGCTCCGCAATATGATCAATGTGGGCTATCTCATCACGCGCCAGGCTATGGAACGCAAGGAGAGTCGCGGGCTGCATTACACCATCAATTATCCCAAGCACGCCTACGACCAGAAGTAAAAGGCATCAGTCCATAAAAAAGACGGGCAAGAAATGCAGAAGCATTGCTTGCCCGTCGTGTGTTATTCCGCCTTCGCGCCTACCAGCCACGGCACGGCGCGTGCCAGACGTTTCCAGCACCATTGCCTTGCCTGGTCGAGCAGGGTGCAGAGCAGATATACGCAGCACATCGTGCTGAATATCAGGAGCGGGCAGGCGATGCCCGAATAATTTTTGTAGATGTCCTTTACAATGGGGTGATAAACCGTTTCGATAAACGGTGCGGTGCAGTGGAGCACATAGACCGCAAACGAAGCCGTGGCTAAGATGCCGATGAGGCGGTTGCCTCTCCTGATGCGCAATTTTGTGAAAGCCAAGAGCAAAAAGGCTGCGCCGGCAATTGTCAGCGGGTTGGTGTAGTGCAGGGCTATCTTTCTTAAAAATGGCAGGATGTGCCAGCCGTTGCAGAGAAAGAGCAGCGTGCCCATGAGCGTGCCGCAGGCAAGGTAGATGAGCAGGTCGGTGCGTGCCCGCAGCTGCGTCCAGCGCGGCCGATAGAGGCGCATATAGCGTGCCAGCAGGTAAAGCCCGATGAACGAAAGGGGCGAATAGCCGTCGGAGAAGAACTGCTGCCCGCCGTCGGCTAAGAAGTTGAACACGGTTTGGAAGATGAAAAAACCGATGAGCGTCGTGGCAAAGGCGCGGCGGTCGGTGTGGGCGACGAAGGCGTTGAGTATCGGCGAAAGGATAAGCAGCATCAGATATGCCTTGGTGAACCACAGGCATTTGCTCAACTGCAAAGCGTCCAGTACGAGGTCCTTGTCGAATGTCACGTAGCCCGTGGTGGCGAAGAACGCCGCCGAGCCGATGGAAAAGAACAGCGCGGTGAAGATAAACGACGTGTAGCTGCGGCGGCGGGCGTTGAGGCCGAACCAGCCCGATATCATCACAAATACATCTACTGCCACAATCGTCATCGTCTCAATCCAGCAACGCGTGAAGGAGGGTAGGGCGGCGTGGAGGCATTCCTGTTTGTTGGGCATGCCGAAAGGATAAAAGTTAGCGTGCAGCGCGAGCACCATCATCATGCACACCACGCGCAGCAACTCAACGTTCATCTGGCGCGGGGCTTTCTGCAACCGGACATCCATATATATAATATTGTGTGTGGCGGGGAGAAAAGAAAAGCGAGGGCATGCTTTGTGCACGCCCTCGCGGATTGTTTTATTTTAGAACGGGAAGAAGAGCGGTATCATGAAGATGGCTACAATTCCCATAATGATTTGCAGCGGCAGGCCCACCTTCACGTAGTCGGCAAAGGTGTAATGGCCGGCGTTCATCACCATGGCGTTGGGCGGCGTGCAAATCGGCGTTGCGAAGCAGCAGCTGGCAGCCACGGCGGCGCACATCATGAACGGCGTGGGCGATACGCCGAGTTGCTGGGCCGATACCCAGGCGATGGGGGCTACGAGGATGGCCGTTGCGGAGTTGCTGATAAAGGTGGAGAGCAGCGACGTGACGAAATATACGCCGGCCATGGCGGCGATAGGTCCGTAGTCGCGCAGCATTTCAACGAGCGAGGTGGCGATTGCTGTCGAAAGCCCGGTTTTGGAGAGTGCCGTGCTCATCGGCATCATGGCGGCAATCAGCACGATGCTTTCCCAGCCGATCATCTTGTAGGCGGCATCGACGCTGCGCACGCAGCGCGTCAGCACCATCAGCAAGCCGGCGATGATTACCGAGGCCACGGGCTTGATGCCGATTTGGTCGGCAAATACCATGCATAACACCATGGTCACCATAATGCCTGCGGCAAGCGGTGCCTTGTGGTCGAGCGCAACGCTCTCGGCATCTGCTTTCGGGTCGCCGAAGACCACCCACTCGCGGCTCTTCTTCGCCATGCTTTCGATGCCTTTCCACGAGCCGTGCACCAGAATCATGTCGCCGGCCTTTACGGGCGCATCGAGCATGTCTTCGAAAATATATTTGCCGTTGCGCTTCACGGCGAGCACGTTGAGGTTGAAGCGCTCGTTGAAGTTGGCGGCGCGCAGGGGGCGGTTGATAAGTGCCGATTCCGGCGTGATGAGCACTTCGGAAAGGCCTATTTCGTAGAAGTCGAGCTTTGCTTTCGTGCCGCGCTCCTTGTCTTCGTGAATGATGAGGTTGTGCGCCTCGGCAAAGGTGTGCACGCGGTCGTATTGGCCGAGTACAAAGAGCGTGTCGCCCTTTTGGAACACCGTGTCGGCCTTGACCAGTTCCTGTATCTTCGTGCTGAACATCGACTTGTTGGCGCGGCGTATTTCGAGCAGCGTGATGCCGTAGTTGTGGCGTATGTTAAGCTCGCCCACCGAGCGGCCTTCGAGCAGCGAGTGCCCTTCGTCCACTTGCAGGCGGAACACGCAGTCGTCCAGGTGGTATTCCTGCAGGAGCGAGGCTATGCTTCGGTCGTCGCCTTTCTCTGCACCGTCGCGGTCCTTTTTGTTAAGGAAAAATTTGCAAAGCGGATAGAGGAGCAGCAAACCTGTGAGGAGGCAGATGATGCCGATGGGCGTGAAGTCGAAGAAGCCGAAGCCCGGCAGGTTGTTGTCGCGCAGGTAGCCGTCCACGATGAGGTTAGGCGGCGTACCGATGAGCGTGAGCACGCCGCCCATGCTGCTGGCAAAGGCGAGGGGCATCATCAGTTTGGCGGGGTTGGTGCCGGAGGTTTTCGACATGGCGAGGATAATGGGCAGCAGGAGTGCCACGGTGCCTGTGTTGCTCACGAAGGCTGCCACCACGGCGGTCACGATCATCACGAGGAAGAACAGCCGCTTCTCGTCCGTGCCGGCCAGGCGCAGCAGTTTGCCGCTGATGGTCTTGGCGAGGCCGGTTTGGAACACCGCGCCGCCCACGATGAACAGGCCGATCATCATCACCACGGCGGAGTTGGAGAAGCCGGCGAGCGCCTCGGAGGGCGTGATGACGTTGGTGGTAAGCAGAATGGCCATGGAGCAGAGCGCCACAATGTCGGAACGCACTTTGTCGACCATGAAAGCCACGATGGCCAGCAGGAACGTGAGCACCACGATGGCCTGCTGCGTGTCGAGGAAAGGGAAAATGAAATTTAGGATTTCCGTAATCGTTTCCATTTCGATTTTGGGGAATGATAATTATAAATGAGTAATAGATTGAAGGTTTTGTGTTTTAGTAGACGGGTTTATTATTTCGACGACAACTTAGACAACTTTTGACAACATTGTTTGCAACTTTTTGTTGCCATTATTAAGACGACAACAGGGACAACTTCTGACAACTTACAGTTGTCTTTCTGCGTGCGAGGCGGGCGTATAAAACACGCCCAGTTGTCTATGTTGTCGTCATATTAAGCGCATAATTGTCTAATACGGAGTTGTCTCTTGTTGTCTATGTTGTCGTTTTAACTTAACTCGTTCGCACTTGAAATATAACAGCACAAGAGGCGTCTCATCAGGACGAAACGCCTCTTGCTGCGCACAAAGTTAGTATTTATAAACGAATTAGGGGCTTAAAAACGCTGCTTTTTCGTTTTTAAGCCCCTGATTAGTCAGATTATCTTAGTCGATTTCTTCATCAGCCTCGTAGCCGCCCATTTCGCGGATAGCGTTTTTCAGCATTACGTACTGCTGGAAGAGGTGGTTCACGGGCACTTCGCCCTTTGTGTAGTCGTGCATCGGGCTCTTCAGGAAGAAGCTCAGGAAGTGCTGCGTACCGTAGCGACCCTTGCGGGCGGCGAGGTCGGAGAGCAACACGAGGTCGAGCAGCAGCGGTGCGGCGAGGATAGAGTCGCGGCAGAGGAAGTTGATCTTGATCTGCATGGGGTAGCCCATCCAACCGAAGATGTCGATATTATCCCAGCCTTCCTTGTTGTCGTTGCGCGGCGGGTAGTAGTTGATGCGCACCTTGTGGTAGTAGTCCGTATAGAGGTCGGGCTGTTCTTCGGGCACGAGAATGCTTTCGAGCGTAGAGAGCTTGCTCACTTCCTTTGTGTGGAAATTGGCAGGTTCGTCGAGCACGAGGCCGTCGCGGTTGCCGAGGATATTTGTGGAGAACCAGCCGCTCAGGCCGAGGCAGCGCGTGCCGATAATCGGGGCGAAGCCCGACTTCACGAGCGTCTGTCCCGTCTTGAAGTCCTTGCCGGCAATGGGCATCTTGGTCTTTTCTGCCATTTCCCACATAGCGGGAATGTCCACGGTGGTGTTGGGTGCGCCCATGATGAACGGTGCGCCTTCTGCGAGGGCGGCGTAGGCGTAGCACATGGAGGGTGCGATGTGCTTGCGGTCGTCGGTCTTCATGGCTGCTTCGAGGGCGGCGAGCGTGCCGTGTACCTCTTCGTCGACGGGTACATAGATTTCGGTCGATGCGGCCCAGATTACGACGATGCGGTCGCAGCCGTTCTCGGCCTTGAACTTGCGGATATCTTCGCGCAGGGCTTCAACCATTTCCCAGCGCGTGGCGCAATCTTTCACGTTGTCGCCGTCGAGGCGCTTGGCGTAGTCGCGGTCGAAAGCGGCCTTCATGGGCTTAATGGCTTTCAGCTCGTCTTCAACGGGGAGAATGTCTTTGGCTTTGAGCACTTCGGCGTTCACGGCGCTTTCAAAGGCGTTGGCGGCATATACGTCCCATGCGCCGAACACGATGTCTTTCAAATCTGTGAGCGGCACGATTTCGCCGTAGTGCAGATATTTCTTGTTTTCACCGCGGCCCACGCGGATTTTGTCGTACTGCGTCATTGAGCCTACGGGCTTGGCGAGACCCTTGCGTGTCATAAGCACGCCGGTGATGAATGTGGTGGTCACGGCGCCGAGGCCGACGCACATCACACCGAGTTTTCCTTTTGCTGATTCCATAATAACAATTATGTAAGTTTTGATTTTGTACTATGCAAAGCGCAAAATTACGAATTGTTTTATTAAAGGTGCTAAGATATATTTTGACTTTTCTCCCAAAAAGAACTTTTGAATGTTTTTGTGGAGTTTGTGGACAACTTAAACGCTTTTTCTTGCCGTTTGAGCGTTAATTATTGCAACTTGCCCGCACTTGTAGCCCGTCGCGCAGCACGAGGCGCGCTTCTGGACCGAGGTTGCACAAGAGGTCGAGTATGCTGAGGTTCGGCAGAAAGCCGGTGCGCGTTTGGAACACCTGATAATAGGGCTGTGCCACAAAACCGCTCTCCGCTGCCGCGCCTTTCTTGGGACTGATGGCGGTGCGCAGGTCGAGGGCTCCGGGATATTCCGAAGCGGCATTTATATAATGTGTGGAGGGAGTTACGGGCGTGCGCAGCTCTAATAGTTCGCAGCACACGTCGCGCAGGGCGGCGTTGAAATCAACCAAAAACTCATGATCCTTAAAGAATGCGCCGCGCAAATCGTCCTCATAATATTCAAAGAAAGGGCTGCCCTCGTAAGCGGAGGCAATGGCCTGCCAGTGCAGCCGCTTCCAGCCGCCGTGGTCGCTAAGGCGCACCTCGCCTATCGGCGTGTGCGACGCGCCGCTCCGCTCCACGGGCACCGTGAGCGGCAGCGGCCCCGTGGGCGTGGCAATCAGGCAGCGGTTGCGATAAGTCTGCTTCAGATAATGCTCGTGGCGCTCCTCAATGGCCGCGTCGGCGGCATAGAGATGACAGTAATATTCTATCGGCGCAAAGTAGGCGGAAGAAAGCAGAACGAGCATGGGCTGATTTTGATGTATAATAATCGGACAGGAGTAGGGGCGTTCTGCAGAACGCCCGCCGTGTGTGCCGAATGGCATATATCAATAAGGCAATCATTGCCGGGCGTTCTGCAGAACGCCCCTACTTGATGTCCCCCACCCATTTGAAGAAGCGGCTCCAGCGCATCTTGCCGTCGAAGAGGCCGTAGTCCGGGTCGAGCGAAATCCAGATGAAGAGCGGTTTGCCCACGATGTGGTCTTCCGGCACGAAGCCCCAGAAGCGGGAGTCGGCGGAGTTGTCGCGGTTGTCGCCCTGCATCCAGTAGTAGTCCAGCTTAAAGGTATAGGAGTCGGCGACCTTGCCGTTTATGTAGATTTTCCCGCCGCGCACTTCGAGGCTGTTTCCTTCGTACACGCGGATAGGCCGCTCGTAAATCGGCAGGTTGGCGAGCGTGAGGCGCAGCGTTTCGCCTTTCTTCGGAATCCACAGCGGCCCGTAGTTGGCCGTCGTCCAGTCCTTTGCCATATTCTGCGGATAGAGCCAGCCCGCATCGGGCACGGCGCGGGTGATAGATGCCACGATGTCCTTACGCGCTGCCAGCTCCTTGCGCACCTTGTGCGTCAGCGGCATCCACACCGTGTTGCCGTTGCGCTGCGCGTAGAGGTCCTCTTCCGTGATACCGAGCTTGCGTTTCAGTTCGTCGGGGAGGTCTTGCCTGAAGGTCACCTCGTAGGCATACTGCACGTTCTCCGGCTCGGGGTTCGGCTTTCCGTCGAGATAAACCGTGTCGTTCCTGATTTGCAGCGTCTGTCCCGGCAGTCCCACGCAGCGCTTCACGTAGTTCTCGCGGCGGTCGGTGGGGCGGCTTGTAATTTCGCCGAACTCTTCGGGGTGCTGGCGCATATAGGCCGTGCCGGCCGCGTATACATTATTATATATATGCTGCTGCTCCTCGTAGCTGGCCTCGGGCAGGAGCGAGGCCGTGGCGGGAATGACGATGGTTTGCGGGAAGAGCGACGTAGTGTCTGCCGTCTGCGTGCCCAGCAGCTGGTCGCCAATCTGATAGGCGAGGCGGTAATAGTCCTGGTTCTGCTGCGCGAGGGCCACCGTGTCGCCGGCGGGATAGTTGAACACCACGATGTCGTTCACCTCCACCTTTCCCAGTCCCTTCACGCGGCGGTAGTCCCAGTGCGGGTGCTCGAGATAGCTCTTGCAGCCCACGATAGGCAGCGTGTGCTGCGTCATGGGCATCGTGAGCGGCGTTTGCGGAATGCGCGGGCCGTAGGCCAGTTTGCTCACGAGCAGGTAGTCGCCCGTGAGCAGCGTCTTCTCGAGCGATGAAGAGGGGATCACGAAGTTTTGGAAGAAAAACTGCGTGAGGAAGTACACGCCGATGAGTGCGAACACTATGGCATCTACCCAGCCCATGATGAAGCGCGTGGCGGGGCCTACCTCCGGCTCTTTCCACCAGCCCCATTTAATTTTTTTCGTGAAGCAGATGTCGAAGATAAAGGGCACGACAATCAGTCCCCACCACGATTCCACCCAGTAAAGGAAGGCAAGGTAGGGGATAAGGTAAAGCGCGAATTTTACGTAAGGCATAATCATTATTTTTTATTGGAAAGCAGTAGGGGCGTTCAGCAGAACGCCCGCCGAGTGCGCCGAAGGTCAATGCTAATAAGGAATTAATTTCAAATTCCGGGCGTATGCAATACGCTTGGGCGGGCGTTTTGCAAAACGCCCCTACTAAAAGTCAAACAAATCGTCCATGGTGAGCAGACCCGAGTGTGTGGCGGTAAACTCGGCGGCGAGCACTGCGCCGAGGGCAAAGCCCTTGCGGTTGTGCGCGTCGTGGGTGATACTGATGCAGTCCGCCTCGCTGTCGTAGCTCACGGTGTGAATGCCCGGCACCTCGCCCCGGCGCACCGCGTCGATGCGGAGCTTTTCGCCCGGTGTCTGCTTAGTGCCGCTCACCGTGCCGTCGGGCAGGAGGAGCGTGCCGCCGGCCCAGCCCGTCTTGCGGTCGAGGGCGGCGCATACCTGTTCGGCCAGGGTGATGGCCGTGCCGCTCGGCGCGTCGAGCTTATGAATGTGGTGTGTTTCCTCGATGCTCACGTCGTAGGCGGGGAAGCGGTTCATGATGCGTGCCAGATATTTGTTCACCGCCGCGAAAATCGCCATGCCCAGCGAGAAGTTCGACGCCCAGAAGAGCGTGTGGCCCTCCTGCGTGCAGAGGCGGCGCACGTCGTCCTCATGCTCCGCGCGCCAGCCTGTGGAACCGCTCACCACCTTCACGCCCTGCGCGAAGGCTTTCAGGTAATTGCCGTAGGCGGCAGCGGGTGAGGTAAACTCAATGGCCACGTCGGCCGAGCGGAAAGCGTCTGTGTCGAAGTCTTGGGGGTTGTCAACGTCGATAATCGCCACAATCTCGTGGCCGCGTTCGCGGGCGATGCTTTCAATCATGCGCCCCATTTTGCCGTAACCGATAAGCGCGAATTTCATCTTATTGGAGGGTATACAATATTTATATATAAGATAACGGGGCAAAGTTAGAAATTCTTTTCGAGAAATATAGGCAAGTTCTTAAAATATGCCTTTTTTACGGGCAAAAGCGGTTGGCAGCGATATAAAGCAGCGGAGGCGCGCCGACTTATAGAAAGAAACGCAAAACTTGTTAAAGCCGTTCCACGCTCTGCGCAGAGAGTGAATGGCGCGTTAGCAATCGTTAAGGCGACGCGGCGCGAAAGTTTAGGGATAATTAAGACAATGGAAATTTGCTCCGAGAAAATTTTGATGAAAATCAAGAAGATTTTCACTTTCAAGCACATCGGAAAAATTATCAAGGAGCAAATTTTTACGGGGTTGCTTATAATTTTCACGATCCTATAAGATAATTTTTTCGCTCATATAGGATAGTTAGCCCCTAAAACGCAGAAAGAGGAAAAGCCTGCGCTCTTCCTCTTTTCGCTGATGCAAATGTATGATTTTTCTTTGGTCTCGCCAAAACGCGCCCGGTTGTGCCGCCCGCTGTCAAGCGGTTCAGTTTACAGCCCCCTCGCCCACGTTCCACTCCTGCACGTTGCCGAAGGCGGCGAGAAGGGTCTCGTCGTGGCTCACCATAACGATGGCGGCGTTGGCGCGCCGCTGT
>JBJEAH010000193.1:0-6742 GCA_051868815.1 Alloprevotella sp. | reverse complement strand
AATAAGCCAAAAAGCAAAGAGGATGCACTCCGCAGAGTGCATCCTCTTTTTAGATTTCAGAAACAAAGTTCTAAGAACGCGATTAAGCGTTAACCTTTGCCATGTGGGCGATGAGTTCGAGAACCTTGTTGGAGTAGCCGATTTCGTTGTCGTACCAAGAAACAACCTTCACGAACGTGTCGGTGAGAGCGATACCAGCCTTAGCGTCGAAGATAGACGTGCGGGTGTCGCCGAGGAAGTCGCTGGAAACGACAGCGTCTTCCGTGTAGCCGAGTACGCCTTTGAGTTCGCCTTCAGAAGCTTCCTTCATTGCGGCGCATATTTCAGCGTAAGTAGCGGGCTTAGCGAGGTTCACGGTGAGGTCAACAACAGAAACGTCAAGAGTCGGAACGCGCATAGACATACCGGTGAGTTTGCCGTTGAGCTCGGGGATAACCTTACCTACAGCCTTAGCAGCACCCGTAGAAGAGGGGATAATGTTGCCGCTGGCAGCGCGACCGCCGCGCCAGTCCTTCATAGAGGGACCGTCTACGGTCTTCTGCGTAGCCGTGGTGGAGTGAACCGTCGTCATGAGGCCGTCGGTGATGCCGAACTTGTCGTGAAGCACCTTAGCGATAGGAGCAAGGCAGTTGGTGGTGCAGGAAGCGTTGGAAACGAACTGAGTACCCTTAACGTACTTGTCGAAGTTTACGCCGCAAACGAACATGGGGGTGTCGTCCTTGGAGGGAGCAGACATAACCACGTACTTAGCACCAGCTTCGATGTGTGCCTGTGCCTTCTCTTTGGTGAGGAAAAGACCCGTAGATTCAACTACGTATTCTGCTTCCACTTCGTTCCACTTCAGATCAGCCGGATTGCGCTCTGCAGTTACGCGGATTTCCTTACCGTTAACGATGAGCTTGCTGTTCTCAACGTCAGCCTCGATAGTGCCTTCGAACTGGCCGTGCATGGTGTCATACTTCAGCATGTATGCCAAGTAGTCTACCGGGCAAAGGTCGTTGATACCTACAATCTGAATGTCGCTGCGGTTCTGAGCGGCGCGGAATACGAAACGGCCGATACGACCGAAACCGTTAATACCTACTTTAATCATGATTTTTTAGTTGAAAAATAAACAGTTAAAATGGTTAGTATTCAATTTTATTCTCTCTGTGGAAGCGGCTGATACGGCAAAGTATGAGTTACCATATATGATTTTTGCCTTTTCCAACGCAAAAGTACAAATTTGTTTTTATTTTTGCACGTGATAAAACGTATAAAAAACAACTTTCTTATGGGAAAAACGAAATTTTTGCAAGAATTCAAGGAATTTGCCGTAAAAGGAAACGCCATTGACATGGCTGTCGGCGTAATTGTGGGCGGCGCGTTCGGAAAAATCGTAACGTCGATCGTCAACGACCTCGTGATGCCGCCGATTGGCTGGCTTACGGGCGGCGTGAACTTCACAGACCTGAAACTCGTCATCGGCACTAAGGCCGCCGAGGACGGAACTGTATCGGAGGTAACGCTCAATTACGGCGCGTTTCTGCAAACCTGCCTCGACTTCCTTATTATCTCTTTCTGCGTGTTCCTGATGGTGCGCGCGCTGATGAAACTCAAGCGCAAGAAGGAAGAAGCCCCCGCGCCTCCCGCCGAGCCGAAACCTACGCGCGAAGAGGAACTGCTCGCCGAAATCCGCGACCTTTTGAAGGAGAAAAAGTAATTTTTTGAAACATAGCAATGCCGGCTGTATCGATAAGCGTTTCGATACAGCCGGCATTGTTTATCTGTATAGCCAGAGCGTGCGCAGGAAAAGCCGCCGGGCAGCCTTGCCGATGTGTTTGCTATAAGCGTAGAAGAGTTTGAGGAAAAAGCATTGCCGCCGCCCTGCTCCATCAAAAGCTTCTCGGGCCAAGTCGTCTGCCTGTCGGCGGTTGCCCTCGCGCCAAATCTCTCCGGCAATGGCCAACTTCTGCCCCCGAAGCGCGGCACGGGAGGAAGCATCGCCAGAAACGAGTTTGGCAACGGCTTCCAGGGCGGGGCGCGTGCGGCTGAGGTTTTCGCTTATTGATTTGCCCGTGATGCTATCGGGGTGTTGGTAGATGCGGTGGTATTTCTTCTTTTTAAGCCACACCATTTTGGGGTGAAACGTCAGCAGGCGCACGCCAAGTTCCCAGTCATTCCAGCGCGGCAGCCGTTCGTTCCAGCCGCCGGCATTTTTCATGAAATCTATGCGGAGGAAGAGGCTTTGCGTGGAATAAGTTGCGGTGAGAATTTGGGCTGGAATGCCCGCGCTGCGCACGATGCGGCGCGGACGCTTGCGGCCGCTGGGGAACGTTACCACGGTATGCGCCGCCACGATGTCGGGCAACCCGCAGGCGCGGGCCTTTGCCACGGCATCGGCAATGAAATCGGGCGACATCCCGTCGTCGGAGTCGAAAAAATATACATACTCCCCTTTCGCCGCCGCCAGTCCCTTGTTGCGTGCCGTAGCGGCCCCCGCCTTGTCTTCTTTGAGCAGCAGCACCTCGAAATCTTCTGCATTATATTGCTCACGAAACCGTTTGCAAATCTCGGGCGAAGCATCTTGCGAACCATTGTCCACAAGCACCGCCTGCAGCGGCCTATGTGTCTGCTGCCGCACAGTGGCGAGCGTCTTTTCGAGAAAGGCGGCGCGGTTGAGGTAAGGGATTACGATGGTAACGAGCATTATTCTTCTTTCTTCCTGATGGCGTATCCTATTTTTGCAAAGGCTTCTTCGTATTTCTCGAAAGAGGCCTTGCGTCTGTCGTAAATGAGGACGACTTCCTGCTTCGGCACGGAAGTCTGGATTTTCTTCGTCCCCTTTACAAAACGGATATTTTCCTTAATATTGTGCTCGCAAGAACTGCAATGCATTTCCGGGTCGGTGGAAACCACAAGCGTGTCAATGTTGCTTTTCGCCTGCTGGGCGGTTGCCGTGACGCTTGCGCCAAAAGCCATTGCCAAGGCCGCAAGCAGTGTTTTCTTTGAAATCATATTTTTTCGGTATATCATTTTTCTAACTTAAATCTTAGTCCGATGTATGCCATAGCGCCGTCGAGCGGTCCCCAGATCTGCGTGGCGTCGAATGCGGGAAGCCAAGGATTGGACGCGCTGGCGATTGCGTTCTTGATCTTATAATTCGTCAGGTTCTCGCCGCCGGCATACACGGAGAAGCGGCGAAACTCGCGCGTCACCTGTGCCTGCAACTGTCCGAACGAGGGATAGGGCGTGCGGTCGTAGAGCTCGCCTTTTCCGTTGAGGTGCGCCGTAACGTCGAAGTGCCACAGCTGCAGCGGCGTTTTGTAAGAAAGCGTTATCAGCCCCTTGTAGCGCGAGGTGAGCGGGCGGCGGCGCAGCACGCCGTCGTAAGCGGTGCGGGCATCGTTGAGGCGAAACGCCACGGTTGCGCTGAAACCGTCGAAGAACGGATAAGTGGCGTCCAGTTGCACAGTGTGGCTGCGGCTGCGCCCGTCGAGGTTTTCAAACCTTACGCTGTGCGCCCCCGAAAGCCCGTCCACGTTGACCACCATTTGGTTTTGGAAATCGGTGTAATAATATTCGGCATTCAGTTCGAGCGTCTTCTCCGCCACGGTGAGGTTGAGCGAGGCCGAGAGCCCGAAGTTCCACGCTTCTTCCTGCTTCAAGGCCCCGGCGGTCGCGAAACTGCGCCCCGAGGCGAGCAACGGCACGTTTTCTGCCATGGCGTGGGGCGTGCGGCGGCCCTTTCCCGCCGAAGCCCGCAGCGTCAGGACGCGCCACGGCATGTATTTAATGTGCAGGCGGGGCGTAACAAACGAGCCGTACACGCTGGAATAGTCCCAGCGCAGCCCTGGCATGACGGTGAGCCGCTTATGGGGCTTATAGGTATATTGCGCATAAATGCCGCCGGTCGTTTCATTGGGAACGGCATCTTGCGGCAAGTCGCCGACAAGCGTTTCGCCGTAATGGTCGTGATTGACCGACGCGCCCACGGAAAGGTTGTGCTTCCCGGCAAATTCGGTTTCGTACATGAGTTGTGCGTAGCCGTTCTTTTGCAGCACGCCGTAGGTGCGATTGCCAAACGCATAGGACGCGTCATGCCACGAGCCATGGAGCATCAGCGCGAGGCTCGAGTTGCGCCCGTCCTGAAAAATCACCGCGTTCTTCCATTGCGCTTCGTAGCGGTCGGTAATTGCCGAGGTGGCATAAGGCGGCACGTCGTGCGCCAAATGGGCGTGGGAGGAGGTACCTCCGTTGCGCTCGTCGCGAAGCAGACGGATCGAGAGTTGGGAAATGAAGTCCGGGGATACGTACGCCCAGCGGTTCATCACGTTGTACTGTCGCACTTTCGGCATATCCATAAATCCGTCTTTGTTGCTGTCGTGCGCCGACTGGCGGTCTTCGTAATGCAGGAGCAGGCTTCCCGACAAGCGCTCCGAGAGATGCAGGTTGGCATCGGCATTTGCCTCAAACTTCAACTTTGAGTCGAAATAGGCATTGCCGCGCACGCCGTCCTTTGCCTGCGGCTTCTTGAACTCTATATTGATTTGCCCCGTGGTGCTCCCGTAACCGTTTTTCACGCTCGACGCCCCTTTCGACACCTGTATCGACTGCATCCACGGCCCGGGCACAAAGCCGAGACTGTATGGCAGTGCCGCGCCGCGCAGGTTGGGAATGTTTTCAGTAAGCATCTGCACGTAGGTGCCGCTCAGTCCCAGCAGTTTGATTTGCCGCGCCCCCGTGGCTGCATCGGCGTAACTTACGTCGACCGACGGACTTGCCGTGAACGACTCGCCGAGGTTACAGCAGGCGGCGCGGAGCAACTGCCCTTGCGCGATGAGTTCGGTGTTTTCCACCTTAAACTTATCCTTTGTGCCGCGCGTCACCCGCACCACCGCGCTTTTCAGTTCTTGCGAAAGGGCTGTGGTGTCGGTTTGCGCCTGCGCTGAAACGAACATTGCGGCCATTGGGAGCAACAATACAGTTGGTTTCATCGTACAAACGATTTCTAATAATCAGATATTTAGGTAAGTCTATAATACCCTATTCCCCACGCCATATCACAGAAAGCCCTGACACGTAGGGAGAGCGGGGCTTTGCCTTGCACGGCAGCAAATTTGAGGCAGCGCAGCGTTGCACCAAGGGGGCCATGCATATAGCACAGCACCGCGCCTTTGGCCCGCCGCACTTTCGGATCACTCCAAAAGCGGTCGCCGGTAGTGGCGGCGCGGGTGGTCACGACGACTTGCGGCGTATAGACGATGCGGCAGCCGCCGCGCGATGCCTGTTCCAAGAATAATTCTTCCTCGCCGCAGCCCAAATGCTCCGCGCCCAGGCCGAAACGCTCGTCAAAGCGCGGCAGGGAGGCGCAGCGGCGCAGCACGATGTCGCACGAACTGAAACTGCAGCCGCGCGGACGCCGGGCATAGGTGCAGGGTGCGGCGGGATAGAGTTTCATGAGCGACCCGTCGGGCGCGGCCGCCTGAAAGAGCAGGATAGCCGCCTCGGGGTGAGCGGCAGCGGCGGCAAGGAGGCGGTCGAAATACTCATATATATATATATTGTCTGCGTCCGCCAAGACCAAAAGGTCGCCCGTTGCGTTGGCAAGGGCGAAATTCCTGTTTTTAGAAAGTCCTATGCTTTTGTGTACCAGTATCTTCACATCTTCCCGTTGGAGCAAAGCGCCGGGCGCGTTTTGCTCCTCCCCTCCCCTTTGCTGCCAAGCCACGAGATACGCCACGTCGGGGCGCGGCTGCGGCAGATGCGCCGCAATGTGCCGTATGTCGCCGTCCAACACGCAATAGAGTACCTCGATCTTGGGCATGGCTTTTTATGACTGGGTGCGTTTCATGTAGCGAATGCCTTCTGCCAGATGCCGCATCATGGGCACGAAATGGCAAAGCCCGCTGCGCGCGCCGTGGAAGGCAAACCTAAAGCAGATCCACCACGCCGTGGGGCCGTGCAGGTAGTAAGTGATTGCGCCACGCGAGCGTTGCACGCCGGCGTCTACATATACGAGCGACTTTTTCAAGAGCGTGGAGGTCTCGATTATTTTCTCGGGAAAATAGCGCATGTTCAGACCGGCGCGGACGGCATCTTCCATCCAAATCTCTTCTTCGCCGCAGGTGAGAAACTTGGTGCCGAGGCCGAAGCGTTCGTCGAAGCGCATACTGCCTTGCACCTTGCGACGGCGGCACACCATTTCGAGGGCGGAGATGCTGTAAGGCTTGGGCATACCTTTAAGCACGCAGGGCTCATCGGGGTAGTTTTTAAGTTTTTTTCCCGTGTAAGTAGTAGCTGTAAAGAAGGCCGCGTCCATATCCTCGTATTGCCCGAAGGCGCGAAACACGGTGTCGAACGTTTCGGGCAGCAGGTGCGAGTCGTCGTCGGCAAACATGATGAGGTCGGCGGTGGCTTTCTCGATGGCAAGGTTGCGGTTGGCAGAAAGCCCCTGCCCGTTGTATCGGAATATATGTACGTCGCTGCGCTGCGTGAGTTTTTCGGGAATAAGGTCGAGGTAACGCTCATCGGTGTACTGGTACGACACGATGTAGCGCACGTTCTCGCAGGGCGGAAGCAAGACTTCCTGCACGCGGACGATGCCTTTGTTGAGCGAGCAGATGAGAACTTCTAAGGTCATGATATTGAGGGGGATTTAGGAGGTGCTATGTGATATAAGAAATATGATAGAAAATTTTTCTACCTAAACGCATTGACGGCGGAAACGATATATTGCAGTTCTTCTTCCGTGAGGAACTGC
>JBJEAH010000192.1:0-6754 GCA_051868815.1 Alloprevotella sp. | reverse complement strand
CCCTACGTATTGCGTTGCAAGTACGATTGCCCCTGTAAGGGGCTTATAATTAAAAGAACGTTTGTGCAAGGCGAGAGCAGAAGCCAAGTTTACTTGGATTATGCCGAGCCGCCGCCAAAGGTGCATTTATATGAAGTAAACTTGGCAACAGTTCTAACCTTGCACAAACGTTTCCCGCGCTTCAGTTTTTCACCCGTTTGTAGTCGGCAAAGGTATAGGGCACGGCGTTCTTCTCGTCCGGCTCATGCGCCTCGGAGCGCACCAGTTGCCAGTCGTCGCGGCAATAATCCGGGAACCACACGTCGGCCTGCTCGGCAGTGGCATCTACCTCCGTCAGATAAAGGCGGTGGGCAAGGGGCAGTGCCTCGGCATACACCGACGCGCCGCCGATGATGAACACCTCCTCATCGTCCGTGCAATGCGCGAGGGCTTCGCCCAGCGAGGCAAAGCATTCGACGCCGGGAAAAGCCGAGACGGTGCGCGAAAGCACGATGTTGCGGCGGTTGGGCAATGCACCCTTGGGCAGCGACTCAAACGTGCGCCGCCCCATGACGACGGTGTGGCCCGTGGTGAGCTGCTTGAAACGGCGCAGGTCGGCCGAAAGGCGGAAGAGCAGGCCGTTGTTGTAGCCGATGGCGCGGTCGCGCGCCACGGCGCAGATGATATTGATCATGATTTTTTCTTTTAATTTTTTTCTAAACCGACACCTTTGCCGCGATGTGGGGCCAGGGGTCGTAGTCTTCGAGGGCGATGTCCTCAAAACGGAAGTCGAAGATGCTCTTCACGTCGGGGTTGAGCACAAGGCGCGGCAGGGGGCGCGGGGTACGCGTGAGTTGCAGGCGGGCCTGATCGAGGTGGTCGAGATAGAGGT
The DNA here is from genome assembly GCA_051868815.1 of Alloprevotella sp. Lineage (GTDB taxonomy): Bacteria > Bacteroidota > Bacteroidia > Bacteroidales > Bacteroidaceae > Alloprevotella. The sequence goes on along the minus strand of JBJEAH010000192.1, from coordinate 5,883 downwards.
GCGTGTCGCCCGTGGTGTGGATAAACTCGCCGGGCTGCAGCCCGCACACCTGCGCCACCATTTGCAGCAACAGGGCATAGCTCGCAATGTTGAACGGCACGCCGAGGAACGTATCGGCCGAGCGCTGGTAGAGCTGCAGCGAAAGGCGGCCGTCGGCCACGTAGAACTGGAAGAGCAAGTGGCAGGGCGGCAGGTTCATGCGCCCGAGGTCTGCCACGTTCCACGCGCTCACCAGCAGGCGGCGCGAGTCGGGCGTTTCCTTGATTTGGCGGATCACCTCCGAAATCTGGTCGATGTGGCCGCCGTCGTAGTCGGGCCAGGAGCGCCACTGATAGCCGTAGATGTGGCCGAGGTCGCCGTTCTCGTCGGCCCATTCGTTCCAGATGCGCACGCCGTTGTCTTGCAGATACTTCACGTTCGTGTCGCCGCGCAGAAACCACAGGAGTTCGTAGACGATGCTTTTCAGATGCAGTTTCTTGGTTGTGAGCAAGGGGAAGCCGTCGGCAAGGTCGAAGCGCATCTGATGGCCGAAGATGCTGCGCGTGCCCGTTCCCGTGCGGTCGCCTTTCAACGCGCCTTTGTCGAGTATGCGGCGCAGCAGGTCTTGATATTGTTTCATGGTATGTTTGAAAGTATTTACGTCTGATGGTCCAAGCTAAGTGCCTGGAAGGCACTTAACGCCTAAACCAACGCACAATAATTGCATTCGTGTGATTCGTGCGACCGAACAGGTCGCCATTAATATATAGGACAAAGAGATTCGTGTAGATTAGTGTGATTCGTGTAGATTAGTGTGATTCGTGGGCAAAAAAAATAATAAGTGGTATTTATTCTTTCACCCAACAGGTATTTATCTGCAAAAATACGTATTTTGAGCAACAAAAGACCCTTTTTCCTTGTTTGCTTATAAGAAAAGCAGTAGTTTTGTGGATATTCATCCGTAAACGTGTTTACTCGTTTACTTGTTTCACTTCGCGATTTTCGGCTGCGCTCGGCATAGCCCGAACAAGTTCTGCTCTGCGCTCGCTTGCACGAAAATTTCCTCGTTTACTAAATCAACAACATGCTTTTGGAAAACTACGCCGTGGCAGGCATCCTCGTGCTCTACGCCATACTGATACTGAGTTCCGTGACCGTTGTCGTGCTCGAAAACCGGCAGCCGGCCAAGACCATAGCGTGGATTCTCGTGCTTATCCTCCTGCCCGTCGTGGGCTGGGTGGCCTATTATTTCTTCGGGCAAAACATACGCAAGGGCCACCGCATCAACAAGCACACCGAACCCCTCTACCTCCACGACGCGCGGTTTGGCAACGCACCCGAGCAACGCATTGACCGGGAACTGATGCCCATGTCGCAACTCGTGTACAACTGCGGCGGCTCCGCCGTTTCGGGCGGCAACGACCTCACGCTGCTCAATTCCGGACGCGTCTTCCTCGACGCCCTCTCCCAAGCCATCACCTCGGCCCGCAGCTACGTGTACCTCCAAACCTATATCCTCGCGGCCGATGCCGTGGGCGAAACCATAGCAAACCTGCTGCTCGCCAAAGCCGCCGAGGGAGTGGACGTGCGGCTGCTCTACGACGACGTGGGCTGCTGGAACACCCGCGACAGCTATTTCCGCCGTCTCGCACGTGGCGGCGTCAAGGTAGAAGCCTTCCTGCCCGTGCGCTTCCCCACCCTCACCGACAAGGTGAACTACCGCAACCACCGCAAAATATGCGTCATCGACGGCACGCTCGCCTTTGTGGGCGGCATGAACCTCGCGGAGCGGTATCTCAGTCCCTCGTGGCACGACCTCCACCTCCGCCTCACCGGCCCTGCTGCCGCCGCGCTCGGGCACATCTTCACCACCGACTGGGAGTCGGTCGTCAAGAGCAGTCGCCGCCCCCGCTCCGCCCAAACGCCCGCAGCCCCCGCCGCGCCCCCTACCGCCGCGCCGCTCCCCGGCGATGCAGAGACCACCGTGCGCGATGCCCTCGTGCAGATCATCTCGCCCTCGCCCATCTCCGTGGTGAGCGAGATGGAGTGCGCCATGGTGTGGATACTGCTCAACGCCCGCCGCTACGTCTATATGCAGACCCCCTACTTCATGCCCACCGAACCCGTGCTCAGCGCCATGCAGACGGCAGCGATGGCGGGCGTGGACGTGCGCCTGATGATACCCGAGAAGCCCGACGGATTCTGGCTGCGCTGGTCGGGTTACAGCTACGTCACCGAAATGCTGCGTGCCGGCGTGCGCGTCTACTTCTTCCGCCCCGGTTTCCTGCACAGCAAGGCCATCGTGAGCGACGACCGCCTGTGCAGCATCGGTTCGGGCAACATCGACTTCCGCAGCCTCGAAAACAATTTCGAGACCAACGCCATCATCTACGACCGCTCCATGGCCGCCGCCGTGCGCCGTGTCTTCGAGACCGACATGGAGCACTGCCTCGAAATCGTCCGCGAAGCTTGGGACCGCCGCCCCCTCCTCCACCGCCTCCTCGAGTCAAACGCCCGCATCGTCTCCCCGCTGTTTTGAAAGTTGAAACCAATATCGGCACAACAGTTCTGTCGTGACTGAAACGATGGAAAATCTTAAGGTCAAGTGCATAATCCATCACTTGCTCCACATCCGATTGCAACGCATCTTTTTGACCAACCTTGAATTCGAGACATAAGATTATGCCACGCAGCAGCAAAACGACATCTATGCGTTTGCCAAGACGTGGGATATCGTATTCAAAGATTACCTCACCGGATTCATCTGCCCAAGGAGCAAGCACATTCTTCAAGAGTTCTATCTCTCCCTTCCACGCTTCGTTGGTAGTTGTCAAAGCCTCTCCATTATAATTATCACGAAGGGTTCCGAGAACTTCCTTCTTATCTGAGGACAGAGACTTCCTAAATGAACATTTCAGTGCACAGTCTTTTTGCTGCATTTCGGGCATAGCCCTTGCAGAACATACGAAGCGTCGGTAATTCTATACCCTTCTGGCACGCCCGCAAGAGGCACAGGCACGGAGCGCAGGCACACCGTGTGCCCGCAACGCACACAGCGGAAATGGGCGTGGAGGTCGTGCAACGCCTCCTCAGTGCCCTCGCCACACTGGCAACCCTCGGCGCAAAGTGCATACTTGGTGCGCCCCGTGCCGTCGTCGATGGTGTGCACGAGATGCTGCTCCTCAAACAGGCGCAAAGCGCGGAAGATGCCCGACTTGTCCACAGTGCCCAGCCGCGCCTCAAGGTCGGTGAGCGACAACGCGCCCTCAGCCTCAGCCAACGCCCGCGCCACAATCAGGCGCACCGCCGTGGGTTTGATGCCGCGCTGCGAAAGGAGTGACTCATAATTGTAATAATGCATGGCTATAACTCGTCTACTTGTCTACTCGTTTACTTGTTTACCCGTCTACTTGTTTACTCGTCTACTCGTCTATTCGTTTACTTGTTTACTCGTTTACTACTTAACTGCTGCGAATTTACGCAATTTATCGTAACTTCGCAGCAAAATACACCCCATTTACTCCTATGACAATGCAATCAGACACCCTTTCCGACCGCCTGCGCCACATAAAACTCGCGGTGCGCGGCGTGATGAACGGCGTGACGTCCGCCTCGATGCGTCAGAAAGGCTTGAACTATAAACTGATATTCGGCGTGGAACTGCCGCGCCTGCGCGAAATGGCTGAAGAACTGCCGCACGACTACGACCTCGCTGCCGCCCTGTGGAAAGAGGACATTCGCGAGTGCCGCCTTTTGGCGGGTATGCTCATGCCGCCCGAGCGGTTCGACGGCGAGCTGGCGGACATCTGGGTGGAACAGATGCGCTTTGCGGAAGAAGCAGAATGTACCGTGCACCACCTCTTCTCCCGCCTGCCGTGCGCCTCGGCCAAGGCTTTTGAATGGATAGCCGCCGAGGGCGAGATGCCGCGCCTGTGCGGTTTCCTGCTTTTGGGCCGCCTCTTTTCTGGCGGCGCACGATGCGGCGAGCGCGACGCAGAGGAGTTTCTCGACCAAACCGGCACAACCCTTTCCGACCCTGCCGCGCCCCGCGCCGTGCGCCTCGCCGCCCACCGCGCCCTCCTCCATTTCATGAACCTCGGCGAAAAGGAAGAGGCAGCCGGCGAAACCCTGCTTTCTGCGCTTGGATGACCGTGCAATGTTATGGCGAACAGATGTTTATAAAACGCTTCATATAAATGCACAGACCAGCAATCGAACGGCGTTATTGCCAGAATAATATTCTTGCAGCCGGGCAAACAGATAGTTTGCCCGGCTGCTGAATTTATAAAGGGAACAGGATGACTGCCACCGATGCCTCTCTACTTTATGGGATATTTTTCGAGAATGGGGTCGTCGTACTGGATTTGCAACTGCTTGAGGCGTTTCATTAGTTGCCTGGTCACCTTCTCCATGCCGGGCTGCCCGTAGAGGTTGTGCAGTTCGTTGGGGTCGGTTTGAAGGTCGTAGAGTTCCCAAACGTCGATATCGTTGTAGAAATGCATGAGCTTGTAACGCTCTGTGCGGATGCCATAGTGACGCTTCACGGCGTGCTCGGCTGGATATTCGTGATAATGGTAATAGATGTCGTTGCGCCACTTCTTGGGATGCTCGCCGCGCAGCAGGGGCAGGAGCGACACGCCCTGTATGTCGGCGGGAATGGGTGCGCCGGCAAGGTCGAGGAAGGTGGGGGCGTAGTCGATGTTCTGCACCGCCTCACGGATTTCGCCGCGTGCCGTCAAACCGGCGGGCAGGCGCATCACGAGCGGCGTGCTGAACGACTCTTCATACATAAAGCGCTTGTCGAACCATCCGTGCTCGCCCATGTAGAAGCCTTGGTCGGAGGTGTAGACCACGAGGGTGGAGTCGAGCAGACCGGCATCGCGGAGGTAGTCGAGCGTGCGCCCCACGTTGTCGTCGAGGCTTTTGAGCACTTTGGCGTAGTCGCGCATGTAACGCTGGTACTTATACTCCGTGAGGGCGCGGCCTTCGAGCTTGCGGGCGCGGAAGTCGGCGGCGATGGAGTCGTAGAAATGGTCGTAGCGCGAGCGGTCTTCCGAGTCGAGGCGGCCTATCATGTTGAAATAGTTCTGGCTGAGGCGCGTCTTGAGGTCGGGGCTGTAAATCTTTGTGTCGTAGGTGAGGTCCATGTCCTTGCCGATTTCCATCTCCTGCGCCTTCGCGGCGGGACGGCCGGCGTAGTCGTCGTAGAAGGTTTCGGGAATGGGGAAGGTCTCGTCCTCGTATTCGTTCAGGTATTTCATTTCGGGCAGCCAGTTGCGGTGGCAGGCCTTGTGGTGAATGAAGAGAATGAATGGGCGCGACTTGTCGCGCTTGTTTTCCATCCAGTCGATGCTCTTGTCGGTGATGATGTCGGTGACGTAGCCATGCTCGCGCACTATGCTTTGGTCCATCTTGATGAAGTCGGGGTTGTAGTAGTCGCCTTGTCCCGGCACGATGTTCCAGTAGTCGAAGCCCGTGGGTGAGGTGACGAGGTGCCATTTGCCGATAATCGCGGTTTGGTAGCCGGCCGCGCGGAGGAGTTTGGGCATCGTCTGCTGAGTGCCGTCGAACACGCCGTGCTCGTTGTTGGTGAAGCCGTTTTTGTGGCTGTGCTTGCCGGTGAGCATGCAGGCGCGGCTGGGGCCGGAGAGGGAGTTGGCCACGAAGCTGTTGGCGAACTTCACGCCGTCGGCGGCGATGCGGTCGAGGTTGGGGGTCTGCACGTAGCGGTTGTCATAGCACGACATCATCTGCGCCGTGTGGTCGTCGGTCATGATGTAGACGATATTGTAACGTCCCTGTGCTGCGAGCGTGGCGGGCAAGGCCGGAAGCAGTAGCAAAAGATTTTTTTTCATTCGAAAATATTTAAGTTATGAAGAGCTGATTTACAGTTCTTCGGGTTGT
>JBJEAH010000191.1:0-6759 GCA_051868815.1 Alloprevotella sp. | reverse complement strand
GACGTAGAGCTGTTTGAGGCCTATTTCAGCCTTTTGAAATTAAAGCTGCAACAGCCGAGACGCATCTATCACCAAGAAACGATGCGCAGTTTCCTGCGCAGTTGCTTCTTTGAACTTTTCTCAATCGTCAATCGCAACAGCCGCTTCCAGCCCACGGGCGGAATGGTTACCCAGTCCGACCTTTTGTTCCGCCGTTTCCTCTCGCTCTTGCAAGAGAACGGAGGTCACGACCGCTCGGTGGTATATTATGCCCAAAAGCTCTGCGTCACGCCGAAATATCTTTCTTCTGCCGTCAAGGCTGCCAGTGGCAGAACCGCCCTCGTGTGGATCCACGAGATTGCCATTGAAAGCATCAAGCACAGTCTGCGTTACTCCACGCGTACCATTAAGGAAATAGCCGAAGAATTTAATTTCCCCAACGCTTCTTTCTTCGGGAAATTCGTAAAATCCCAACTCGGGCTTTCGCCGAAAGAGTACCGGCGCAAGCAGACGGAAGTGTGAGAGCAAAGAAATACAGTGTCAGTACAAAAGAGAGGGGTGCGTCGTAATTGGCGCACCCCTCTCTTTATTGGCTGTAAGTCGCTACTTGCTTCCTCTTCTAATCTCCAAAGTTATTTCTATATACGACCGCTTCCCATTAATATAATCCGAGTAGAGTTCTGTTTCGTTTCTTCCTTTCAACAAATGGCACTTTCCGCAAACTTCACAGTTGTGCAGGCATCTCCACTCATTCAGTACATAGTCTAATCGTTCTTTGCGGGTTGACGACACAATAGAGGGCGGCGACATAATCTGTATGAATTGTTCTGCTTCAATTATTCCGCAACTTTTCAAGCAGATTGCGGTTAAGCTGCAGAAGGTTGTCCGTTTTCATTTGAAGAGTAGGGGGCAGGGTGGTCAGTTCCTTGAACCATCCGGGAATGGATTGCTGCAAATTGCATTGGCGCACCTTCTTGGCAAAGGGATTGACCACGACACGCAACTGCTGCGGCACGATACGTATGTCTATCTCGGAGGAAGTGATAAACGGGTCGCCGTCGCAATGCACTGCTCCCTCGGAAGGGCGCGTGATGTGCAAGGCATTGGTCTGGAACGTCTTGACGTGCGGATTTTTCTCCAAAGAGCCGTTGAAGAGCTGCAGGCACACCTGTGCGCCCTCCAATGGCGGGAAAGGCTCAATCACGACAATGTCGAGCAGCCCGTCTTTCATCGAGGCGTGCGGCGCGATGTAGGCGTTGTTGCCGTACTGCGAGGCGTTGGCGCACGCCACCACGAAGGCTTCCTGCTCCAAAATGTCGTCGCTTTCGCCGTTCGTGTTCCTATATTTAATAATGTATCGCTCCGGCTTGTACTTAAATCCCTCTTTAATCATGTTCTCGGCGTAGGCCATAGGGCCGCGCCGTCCTGCCTCGGCAAATTTCAGGCTGATGAGCGCGTCAAAGCCGATGCCGCAGGTGCAGAAGAATGGGTGGCCGTTGAGTGTGCCGTAGTCGAGGGCGTGGATTTCCGCTTGGTTGATGACCTCTATGGCGCGGGGCATGTCCATGGGCAGTTGCAGGTGGCGGGCCAGGCCGTTGCCCGAGCCGCTCGGCACGATGGCGAGGGCAGTCGGCGTTTTCACCAATGAGGCGGCAATTTCGTTCACCGTGCCGTCGCCGCCCACGGCAGCCACGATGTCGATTCCTGCGGCTGCTGCTTGCCGTGCCAGTTCGGAGGCATGGCCGGCACGCTCGGTGTATACCGTCTGAAAGTCAAAGCGGTTCTTGTCGGTATAGGCATCGGCAATGGCTGCAAAGTCACTTTTTCGGTTCGTGCCCGAAATAGGATTGACAATATATAATAAGCGTGTCTTTGACATATTATTTCATCGCTATATGTACGACTTAGTAAACAAGTAAACGAGTAGACAAGTAAACAAGGAAAGTTACTCGTAAAAGATATAGTTAGCGAGACATCTCTGTCTCGTTTACTCGTTTTCTTGTATACTTGTCTACTAAATAAACCCGATTATCTTACTACAAAGTTATGAATATATTTTGCTAAACGGCATTTTTTGCACTAAAACTTGATTTTTGAGCAATATTTCTTAACTAAAAGGGCAGAAAGTCGCATCAAATACGTAACTTTGCCGCGGAAAATTTCGTGCAAGCGAGCGGAAAGGAGCTTGCTCATTTTGCCGAGCGCAGCCGAAATTCCTAAAAATAAGAATTTGGAAAGGAATATGCCTTTTCGTAAAATGACATTATGGGTATTTTACAAGACAGATTAGCAAAGTACACGCTGCCGCAGGAATATATGGCCAAGGGAGTTTATCCTTACTTCCGCGCCATCGAAGGCAAGCAGGGAACAGAGGTGGAAATGGGCGGACATCACGTGCTGATGTTCGGTTCAAATGCTTACACCGGCCTTCCCGGCGATGAGCGTGTCATAGAAGCCGGCGTGCAGGCCCTACGTAAGTATGGCTCCGGCTGTGCAGGTTCGCGCTTCCTCAACGGTACGCTCGACCTTCACCTTCAGCTTGAAAAGGAACTCGCCGAATTTGTAGGCAAGGACGAAGCCCTTTGCTTCTCCACCGGCTTTACGGTAAACTCCGGCGTTATTGCCGCACTCACGGGCCGCGACGACTACATCATTTGCGACGACCGCGACCACGCCTCCATCGTTGACGGCCGCCGCCTCTCGTTTTCCACGTGCTTGAAATACAAGCACAACGATATGGAAGACCTTGAACGCCAGTTGCAGAAATGCGCTCCCGAGGCCGTGAAACTGATTGTTGTGGACGGCGTCTTTTCCATGGAAGGCGACCTTGCCAACCTGCCCGAAATCGTGCGTTTGAAGCATAAGTACAACGCTACGATTATGGTGGACGAAGCGCACGGCATCGGCGTGTTCGGCAGAAACGGCCGCGGCGTATGCGACCACTTCGGACTGACCTCGGAGGTAGACCTCATCATGGGCACGTTCAGCAAGTCGCTCGCCTCGATCGGCGGCTTTATCGCAGCCGACAGTTCCATTATCAACTGGCTGCGCCACACGGCACGCACCTACATTTTCAGTGCCTCCAACACCCCCGCCGCTACAGCCAGCGCCCTCGAAGCCCTGCACATCATACAGCAGGAACCCGAGCGCATCGAGGCCCTTTGGGACGTGACGCGCTACGCTTTGAAGCGTTTCAAGGAAGAGGGCTTTGAGATAGGCGAAACGGAGTCGCCGATCATTCCGCTTTACGTGCGCGACCCGGAAAAGACCTTCGTGGCTACGGCTCATGCCTTCGATGCCGGCGTATTTATCAACCCCGTAATTCCGCCTGCCTGCGCTCCGCAGGACACGCTCGTGCGCGTAGCGCTTATGGCAACGCATACCAAGGAACAGGTAGACCGTGCCGTTGCCGCCCTTAAAAAGGTGTTCCAAGATTTGGATATCATCAAATAAATGGTATCTCTATAAGATTATTCTTAAAAGAGGCCTTACAAAATGTACAAGCTGCCCTGAAAGGGCTAAATACCATAGCACAGGGGCTTGCCCCTGTGGAAAGACAATTAGTTACAATTGCCCCTGAAAGGGGCTTATAATTAGAAGATTACTCTTTAAGAGTTATAATTATAAGCCCCTTTCAGGGGCAATTTTTACAGCAATGCTTTAACGTAGGGGCAAGCCCCTACGCTGTTTTATTAGCCCCTTTCAGGGGCGATTGGGGCGTGTGAAAAGACGGGGCAGGGTGTGCCCCTTAATCTTTCTTCCAATCCTTAGTTTTTTCTTTCAACGCCATAATGAGTTCCTTCGCGTCGGAGCAATCGGCAATGTCGCGGAAATAGTCAAGGGTTTCGTCGGGATGGGTATGCAGTGCCATGTAGAGGTAATAAGAAAAGATTTCCTTGTCCTTTACAAACTCGAAAACGGCACGGGCTATGCCGGGCGTGGACGAAATGGTGATATAGTCAGGGTGCGTGATGCATCGGTGCCACAGCAGGAAGGCTTCATCGTAAATCTTATTTTCTGCAAGAAACCATACCGTCATGCTGAAGAGTTCGGAGTTGGACGGCATGAGGTCGTGCACGCGGTTGAGCAGTTCCAAGCCGAACTCGGTACTTTGGCGAATGTCTAATTGCTCGAGCGTATGTTTGAGCTGCTGTAAGTTGCTTGTGTCGAACGAGGATATGGCGAGCACGCATTGCTTGGCATTGTCGGCATCGCCGAGGAAGCTATACGCGCAGCCGAGCATGATGAGCAGCGTCACGCGGTCGGGGCTGTCGAAGGGCGTGAGCTTGAGCGCGCGTTTCAAAATGGGCAGGGCTTCTCCTGATTGGGCGAAATCGAGCAAAGCCTGCGCGAAGGGCAACGCCACGTAAAGGTCCTCGGGATGCTGCTTATTGTATTTTTTTGCCTCAACGAAGATGGCATCGTCCAGTCGCCGGCTACACAGCAGACTTATAATGCGCTGGCGCATGGCCAAGGCGGATTTCGGATTGATGGCTAAGGCATAGTCGGCGCACTCGAGCATCTCCTGAAAATTGCCCTGCATCTGCCGAATATTTGCCATTTGCTCCCACGAACGCTGATTATAGGGGTCGAGGTCAATGAGTTTGTTGGATTCCTCTACCGCTTTGTCGTAATCGTGGTTTTGGAAATGGCACTCGGCCATAAGTTCCAGGGCGTGCGGTTTTTCGGGATGCCCGTCGGGAATGTCTTTCAGGAAATAGGTGGCTTCGGTGTAAAGGCCGTAGTCGATGAGTATTTCGGCAACGTCGACAATCATTTCGATGCGATTGGGGAGCGACTTGTCGTCCATAATTTTCTCGACAAGGAAGAAAGCATTTTCCCAAGAGCCGTCGGCAATGTACTCCTCGATGCGAAACAGCTTGGCATCGCCGCACTCTTGGTCGGAAAGGTTGTCGATAATGGCGCGCGCCTCGTCCCAGCGCCCCTCGCTTTTGAGGCGGTAGGCCTTGGTGATCCAAACTTCCTCGTTGTCGGGATATTGTGCCAGCGCGAAGCCGAGACATTGGTCGGCTTCGGCGTAACGCTCGTTTTTGATATAATAGTCGATGATGTCGAGCAGGTCGTCGGCCTCGAAATATTCGTTGAGCGATATCTTGCTCAGGCTTTGCTCGTAGCGCGAAAGCGTTTCGTTGAAATTGTTTTCCATAAAATAAGTTTTCTAACGCGTGGGTGAAATTCTTTCAAAGGGATTTGGATAAAAACATCTTGCTTCGTTTGAAGCCCGAGTGCACGCGCCTACTTGTTCCCTTTCGCCCGGTTGTGCGTCTTGCAGAGCATCTGGCAGTTCTTGATGTCGGTGGCTCCGCCCTTGCTCCATGCCGCCACGTGGTCGGCGTCCATTTCCGCGAGTTTCCACACTCGGGCGGCGTTGGCGTCGTGGCCGAGGGCGCAGAGCGGGCAGTTGGACACGCCCTTGGCTGCCGCCTCATCGGTCTGCCGCTTATAGACGGTGCGCTTCGTGGCCTCGTCGAACACGCGCACGTCGAGGAGTTTCGTGTCCTGCTCGCCGCCGAGCAGGTATTCGTACACGCCGCGGCGGTTCTTCACAAACGGGTCGCCGTAGAGCTCGCGCGTGCGGGCGGCCATGCGGGTAGGGTCGTAGGGCGTGAGGTGGTAGCGCTCGTAGAGCTCGCCCCACGGCTGGCCGCACATCTCCTTTTCCACGAAGGGGAACACGCCCGCCACCCAGTCGATCACGCTGTTAAAGTAGGCCGTGAGCTCCGTGATGTCGCCGCTGAAGCGGTGTCGGCTCATGTATTCCTCCGTCTTGCCGCGGCTCACCCATTCGAGGGCGGCGGCGAGTATGTCCTGGCGGTTGGGCACGCCGTGCACGTAGGTGGTCCACTTGCTCATGCAGGCGTTTTGCGAGTTGCTGAACACGGCTTTGGCGGCGGTGACAAACGGGCCGGAGTACACGGCGTTGAGCAGTTCCTGCGGGTTGAGCGGCACGCCCGCGATGTTGATGGTGCGAAACCACTCCTTGATTTCCTGCTCCGTGCCCTCGCACTCGTAGATGAGCAGCGGCGTGCCGAGGAAGCGTTCGCGCTTCTCGGCGGGCAGGCTGCCTATGCTCTGCGGCAGGCGGTTTTCGTCGATAATGCCGAGCTTGCCTGTGGCGAAGCGTCCGAGCGACGTGATGCGCTGCTGTCCGTCGAGCACCTCGTAGCGCCCGTCGGCGGTGCGCACGAAGTAGATAACGCCCAAGGGGTAACCGCGCATCACGGAGTCGATTACCGCCACGTCGCGCCGCCCGTCGGCGTAGATGTAGTTGCGCTGATACTCGGGCTGAATGGTGAGCCTGCCGCCCATGCCAAAGAGGCCCTTGCCTTCGAGTTCGTTGTAGACGAAGCCTTCGCAGATGTCGGCCACCGTCCATTCGGTGTGCAGTGTGGTGTGCATATAGATTGTTTTTTAGTAGGGGCGTTTTGCAAAACGCCCGCCACAATCAGTTATTGGATTTTGCGGATAAGGAGACGTTGATAAACCTTTTCTAAAAGGTTATCTTTTATTACGACTCCGCTGGCATTAAGGTCATAAGTACCTTGTTTTTTGAACTTAACTAAATATGCGTTCTTACATTCAGTAGCGGAATACCTTTTTGTTTTTAATTGATATAAATCTTCATTTTCGCACATCCCCAAAATCTCAAACTGCTCCGGGCAGTATTTGTCGAGGAACGTAATGGGCACGCCCATGGCTCCGTTGTAGTCGGAGGGTATGGCGTCTACGTAGGGCACTTCGATGGCGTTGTAGTTGTCG
>JBJEAH010000190.1:0-6776 GCA_051868815.1 Alloprevotella sp. | reverse complement strand
CTTCATTGATCTTGTTTTTTACGAGGTTTGGCAAGCACTCGGCGGGCGCAGATGCGACCCTATATATAATATTGTGTGGCGGGGCGGCCTTATTGCTCGCCCTCTTCGCCCATGGTGTCCTGGCGCATATCGCGCACAATGCTGCACGCGCCGCCGCCCGTGGGTATCTCCACGATGAACGCGGGGCCTTCCTCAATGCCGGGCTGCCCTATTTGCGCCCCGAAGCGGAGGGTGGCGGCAGAAGAGTTCTCCTGGTCGAACGCCATGCCGAGGAGCACGCAGCCCTTGCTGTCGGCCGCCGGGACGAAATCGGCGAAATCGCTTTTGGTGAACTGTTTCGTGAACAATTCCTCGCCGTCGCGCGTGGCGGTGATTTCCACGCGGTTGTCGTAGAACGTGCCGCCCAGTTCGTCGCTCACGGCGGGCAGACTCTCGTCGGCCGTGCGCTTGATATTGATTTCAAAGCGGTGTCCGCCGAGCGTGGCCACGTAGTCGCGGCTCAGGTCGTTGTCGGCGTGCGGGCCGGCGGGCACTTCCACGGCGGCGTTGTCTTGCGTTTCGGTTTTCGCTTCTTGCTTTCCGCCGCAGGCGGCGAGCATCAGTGTGGCTGCTATTAAGGATGTCTTAAAAAGGCTCTTCATTATATGATAATTGCGTTTTGCCCCGCAAAGTTAGTGCAAGGCGAGCGAAGAGCAAAGCGCAAAAAGACATTTTTGCAGATTTGCTCTTCCGAGCCGCAGCCTAAGTTCGTGCTTTGCAAGTAGGGGCGTTTTGCAAAACGCCCGGAAAAATGACTCTTTTCCCTGAAGGGGCAAACAATGAGCCGCTGCACAGGAAAGCCATTTTTCTTGGTACACCGCAACAACAACAAAGCAAGTTTGCGGTATCTGAATATATGAGAAACTTATTAAAACATCAACTAACACAACCTTTTTATGTTAAAAACGTGGGCGGCGTTTAATAAATTTGCTCCTCAAAGGGGCTTTTCCTATAAGTAACGCCTAACTTTGCCCACATGAAGAAGTCTACAATCTGGTTAATCGCTTTCGTGATGGGCGCATCGTTTTTAGCGTTGCTCTACATGCAGACCCGCTATCTGGCGGAAGTGATAGAAATACGCAAAGGGCAGTTCGACGAGTCCGTGCGCCATAGCCTCTATCTCGTGGCCCGCAATCTCGAGCTCCGTGAAACGCGTGCCGGGCTTGAGGCGGAACTGAAAGCCAAGGGTCATGCCGCAGGCGAGGCATCCGGCAAGGCGCAACCGGCACCCGCAGCCATGCACCAGGGCGCTGACGACCTCTCGCTGCCCGCCGACCCCAACGTGACAGTGCCGCAGAAATTCTTCATCGCCAAGCGCCGCCGCCTGCCCGTCGACGAGGCATTCCGCGACAGCGTGCGCCAGCGCTACATCTACCAGCGCGGACTGCTCGACGAGGTGGTTTACGACATTCTATACCAAACCAACGAGAAGCCCCTCGCCGAGCGCATAGACTTCTCGCAGATGGACTCCGACCTGCGCACCTCCCTCAAAAGGAACGGCATCGACATCGACTATCACTTTTACGTCACAACCTCCGACGGGCGCGAAATCTACCGCTGCTCCGACTATACGGCCAAGGGCGAGGACTTCACCTACAAGCAAGTGCTCTATCCCAACGACACGCAGGCGCAGATGGGCTTGCTCTATATCCACTTCCCCGAGATGCAGAAGTACATCTTCTCGAGCGTGCGCTTCATTATTCCCGCTATAGTCTTCACCCTCGTGCTGCTCATCGCCTTCATCTTCACAATATATACCATATTCCGCCAGAAACGGCTCACGGAGATTAAGAACGACTTTGTCAACAACATGACCCACGAGTTCAAGACGCCCATTTCCACCATCTCCCTTGCGGCGCAGATGCTCGGCGACGGCTCCGTGACGAAGAGCGAATCGATGCTCAAGCACCTCTCGGGAATAATCGTGGACGAAACGAAGAGGCTGCGTTTCCAGGTGGAGAAAGTGCTGCAAATGTCGATGTTCGAGAAAAAGGCCGACACCTTCAAGCGCAAAGAGCTGGACGCCAACCGCGTCATTCAGGACATCGTCACGACCTTCCGCCTCAAAGTGGAAACAGCCGGCGGCACCATCGACGCACACGTGGAAGCCGCGAAGGACATGGTGTTTGTAGACGAGATGCACTTCACCAACGTGGTGTTCAACCTCATGGACAATGCCATTAAGTACAAGCACCCCGACCGTCCCCTGCAGCTCCGCGTCTCCACCGAGAGCACCGACAGCCGCTACATTATCCGAGTGGCCGACAACGGCATCGGCATCAAGAAAGAGGACCTGAAAAAGATTTTCGAGAAATTCTATCGCGTCCACACGGGCAACCGCCACGATGTGAAAGGCTTCGGCCTCGGGCTGGCCTACGTGAAGAATGTGGTCACCGCCCTCGGCGGCAATATCCACGCCGAAAGCGAATACGGACGCGGCACTACCTTCATCATCTCCCTGCCGCTGCTGAAATAATCCAAGACAATATTATTACTAACTCTTAAATTCAAAACGATTATGGAAACGAACTTCAACGACGAAAAGATGAGCATCCTGCTCTGCGAAGACGACGAAAACCTCGGTATGCTGCTCCGCGAATATCTGCAGGCAAAAGGCTACAACACCGAACTCTATCCCGACGGCGAAGCAGGCTTCCGCGCTTTCAGTAAAGGAAAGTACGACCTCTGCGTGCTCGACGTGATGATGCCTAAGAAAGACGGCTTCACCCTCGCCAAGGACATCCGCCAGATCAACGACGAAGTGCCCTTCATCTTCCTCACCGCCAAAACGCTCAAGGAAGACATCTTCGAGGGATTCCGCGTAGGTGCCGACGACTACCTCACAAAGCCTTTCTCCATGGAAGAACTCACCTTCCGCATCGAAGCCATTTTACGCCGCGTGCGCGGAAAGAAGTCGCGCGACCGCGTGGTCTACAAAGTGGGTAGCTTCACCTTCAACACGCAGAAGCAGACCCTCACGCGCGGCGAGGAGGTCACCAAGCTCACCACCAAGGAGAGCGAACTGCTCCGCCTGCTCTGCATTCACATGAATGAAGTGCTGCAGCGCGACTACGCACTCAAAACCATCTGGATCGACGACAATTACTTCAACGCCCGTTCCATGGACGTCTACATCACGAAGCTGCGCAAGCACCTCAAAGACGACGAGAACGTTGAAATCATCAATATCCACGGCAAGGGTTACAAACTCATCAGCTCCGAGCCGGAGTAAAGGTAGTCCGCACCGAAAACAAACAAGAAGAGGCATACCCCAAAGGCGGGGCGTGCCTCTTCTTGGTTTTAGGAGTAGGGGCGTTTTGTTATTGCCCGAAAGATAATAGACTCCGTTGGCAAACTCATTATTTATATATGAACTCGTTTCAGAGACGGGTGCAATAGTCATAAAGCCGCCTGTAAAACCTGTGGCGGCAGAGGGTGGCGGCATCGCCGAGAATGATGAGTTTGAAGCGGGCGCGGGTAATTGCCACGTTCGTGCGCCGCAAGTCGGACAGGAAACCAATCTCACCGCCGGCGTTGGAGCGCACCAGCGAGAGGATTATCACGTCGCGCTCGCTCCCCTGAAAGGCATCTACCGTGTTGATTGTGATTTGGCGGCGCAAGGGACGCAGGTATTCGTCCTGCTTGACAAGCGAGCGCAGATATTGCACCTGTGCGCGGTAGGGCGAAATGATGCCGAAAGTCACGCGCTCCTCCGCGAGCCGGTGCCTGCCCACTTTCTCCGCATAGGCTTTGAGCGCGGCAACGGTGGCAGCCGCCTCTTTCTTATTGATGCGCCCGAAGGTAGCACCCACAAAGGCCTCGTTGCCCTGACTGCCATCGTCTTCATCATCGGCGGGGACGTTTATCCACGTCATCGGTTCGTCCAACTCCTCCGCCAGCGACCGCCCGAGCACTTCGGGCGCGGCCTCAAGCCGTCCGCCGTAGAACCATTCCGAAGAAAAGCGCATCAGCCTTTCGTTCATGCGATACTGCATGGTGAGCAGCCGCACCGCCGCCGGGTGGGTCCCCGCCAGTTGTTCGGGGATTGTGATGCCCAGACCGCCGTGCAGCGCCTCGGGGCATTTCACTGTGGGCGGCAACTGCTTGTGGTCGCCGGCAAAGACCACGCGGTCGGCCTTGAGCATGGCGATCCAGCACGCGGCTTCGAGTGCCTGCGCCGCCTCGTCGATAAAGAGCGTGTGAAAGCGGCGGCCCGTCATCACTGGGTTGCCCGCACCGGTGAGCGTGGAAGCGATGACCCGCGCATTGTCGAAGAGCGCGTGGCGGATACGCAGTTCCAACTCGTCGGCACGCTCGCGCAGACGATAAATCTTTTGGTGGAAATCCGCGCTGCGCTGCCGCCTCGGCTGCGACATCAGGGTGCGCAGGGTGCGGCGTATCTGCCACAGGGCGGGATAGTCGGGGTGTTCCTCAAAACGCCGCTCGTAGGTGTTGGCAAGCATCTCCGGCGTAACGCGCGTGGGGTTGCCGATGCGTAGCACGGGAATGCCCCGCGCCGCGATCTGCGAGGAAATCCAGTCGACCGCCGTGTTGCTCTGCGCACACACCAGCACCTGCGGCTCGCGGCGCAGCACCTCGCTCACGGCCTCGACCAGCGTGGTAGTTTTGCCCGTGCCCGGAGGACCGTGCACCACGAGCACCTCCCGCGCATTGAGGATATCGCGCACCGCCTGCTCCTGTGCGGCGTTGAGCCAAGGCAGCCTCGTGGCAGCCCCTACGGAGGCGGGCGGCGAAAGCGGTGTGGCACTGTGAATGATGTCGCGCAGCAGAGCCGTGCGGTCGCCTTTGGCTTCCGCCACGCGGCGCAAAGCATCGAACATCAGGCGATAAGTCGTCTCGTCGAAATAGAGCTGCACGCCCAACTGCTCCCGGCTTTGCAGCGTGGCAAGCGCCGCCTCGCCGGGCAGCGTCACCGTGAGGCGGTCGTCCTCGGCAAAGCACACCGTGCCCGTGACGGGCAGGAACGTCTGGCGGCCGGTGGCATCGGCACAAAAGAAACAGACGGCGCGGCCATACTCAAAGTTATGGTCAGCGTCGTCTGTTTCCGTTTTAATGATTTCCACCGTGAAGCGGTCGAGCGAGTTATAGCGTGCCCTGCCTGTCGTGACGGGAAACCAGCAGTCGCCGCGCCTTTTCTTGCGCTCGATGCCCATCGTCTGGCTGTCGCGCTTGAACGCCGCCTTTTCATACTCGTATTCCCGCCGCAGGAGTTCGGCGTGTTTGGAAAGATTCATCTTATTAATGGGGAGGAGGGTTACTTAACTACTTATAGTACACAAAGGTAGGGATTTCCTTGTGATTTTCTGCTGTCGGGGGAGGAATTTTCTTACAGGGAACAAGTCGCATCATGCAGGACAAGCGTGTTTTGACCTATGTATTAACGGCTCAACCCTTCCTAAATTATACCCGCCCTAATATAATAGCAGCAAAAACGCAATAAATTATACCCATTCTGATATAATATTGAATAATTGCACTAACTTTGCCCCCGAAAAGGTATAAATTAAATGCTATGAACAATCTATCAACAACGGTCAAGACATTGCGAAAACAATATAACCTAACGCAAGAGGAACTCTCGTTGAAGTCGGGAGTAGGATTGCGCTTTGTGCGAGACCTTGAACAAGGGAAGGAAACGTTACGCCTCGATAAGGTAAACCAGCTCCTTGACTTTTTCAATTATGAAATGGTAGCCACTCAAAAAAAACAGTAATCAATGAGACAGGCCTGTATATTTTACAAAGACCTCTTGGCAGGTATTCTGACAGAAAACGATGCCGGGTATGAGTTCCGCTATTTATCGGAATATCTTTCTCTGAAAAAGGCAAAAGCGATTAGCATGACATTGCCTTTGCAAGAAGAAGCATATACCAGTCCCGTGCTATTTCCGTTTTTCGATGGCCTGATTCCCGAAGGTTGGCTGTTGGACGTCGCTTTGCGGAATACAGACATCAGCATTCTTGACCGTATGTCGTTGCTCATGATCTGTTGCAAGGATTGCATCGGAGCGGTAAGCGTCGTACCTATGGAAGAAAAGGAGGGGCACCATGTGTAATTGCCTCTATTGCTATCGCCCGCTCTTAAAGGGTGAAAAGGACATGCACGCGGCTTGCGTCAAGAAGTTCTTCGGTACAACCGCATTGCCCTCACTTGACTATACGACAGAGCAACTTGACCAGCTCGCCTTGCAAATCATTCGCGACCAGACTTCCTTAACCGGTGTCCAGCCGAAATTATCTTTGCATTTGCATGAGCATGAGGGCTGCAAACGATTGACTATCGTAGGGCTGTGGGGCGGTTATATATGCAAACCGCAGACCTCACAATATGAAATGATGCCCGAGGTGGAAGATTTGACGATGCACCTTGCAGAGGTAGCGCGTATTGAAGTTGTGCCCCACACACTGATGCGGATGGCAGATGATACGCTTTGCTATCTTACCCGTCGTATTGACAGAACTTCAGCCGGCGAGAAAATTGCAATGGAAGATATGTGCCAACTGACAGAAAGGCAAACAGAGCATAAATACAAAAGCAGTTATGAACGTATCGGCAAGGCTGTTTTGAGATATTCATCTGTTCCCAAAATGGATCTCACCAATTTCTTCGAGCTGGTGCTTTTCTCATGGTTGACTGGAAATAACGATATGCACTTGAAAAACTTTTCTTTGTATGAGGTAAGGGATATGATACGTTTGACTCCTGCTTACGATTTG
>JBJEAH010000189.1:0-6781 GCA_051868815.1 Alloprevotella sp. | reverse complement strand
CTGAAAAGTGGACCAACTATAAGGCTCATCAGAAACTGGTTAACCCCAAGAATAAGCGCAAGCTCGACGTTATCGTGGTAGGTACGGGCCTTGCAGGCGCAAGCGCCGCTGCATCGCTCGGCGAAATGGGCTTCAAGGTGAAGAACTTCTGCATTCAGGACTCTCCGCGCCGCGCCCACTCTATCGCCGCACAGGGCGGTATCAACGCTGCCAAGAACTATCAGAACGACGGCGACTCCGTTTACCGCCTCTTCTACGACACCGTTAAGGGCGGTGACTACCGCGCCCGCGAGGCCAACGTTTACCGCCTCGCCGAGGTGAGCGCCAACATCATCGACCAGTGCGTGGCCCAGGGCGTGCCCTTCGCCCGCGAATACGGCGGCATGCTCGCCAACCGCTCCTTCGGCGGCGCACAGGTGAGCCGTACCTTCTACGCCAAAGGCCAGACCGGCCAGCAGCTCCTCCTCGGCGCTTACTCCGCCCTGATGTGCCAGGTTCACGCCGGCACCGTTGAGCTGCACACGCGCTACGAGATGCTCGACGTTGTGATCATCGACGGCCGTGCACGCGGCATCATCGCCCGCAACCTCGTGACGGGCAAAATCGAGCGCTTCTCTGCCCACGCCGTAGTAATCGGCACCGGCGGTTACGGAAACACCTATTTCCTCTCCACCAACGCCATGGGCTGCAACTGCTCGGCCGCTATGTCCTGCTACCGCAAGGGCGCATATTTCGCCAACCCCTCTTACGTACAGATCCACCCCACCTGCATTCCCGTGCACGGCGACAAGCAGTCCAAGCTCACGCTTATGTCCGAGTCGCTCCGCAACGACGGCCGCATCTGGGTGCCCAAGAAACTCGAAGACGCACAGAAGCTCCAGCGCGGCGAAATCAAGGGTAAGGACATTCCCGAAGAAGACCGCGACTACTATCTCGAGCGCCGCTATCCCGCCTTCGGTAACCTCGTGCCCCGCGACGTGGCCAGCCGCGCCGCCAAGGAACGCTGCGACAAGGGCTACGGCGTGAACAACACCGGCCTGGCCGTGTTCCTCGACTTCTCGCAGGCCATCAAGGACTTCGGACGCGACGAAATCGCCGCACGCTACGGCAACCTCTTCGATATGTATGAGGAAATCACCGACGAAAGCCCCTACGAAACCCCGATGATGATCTATCCCGCCGTGCACTACACGATGGGCGGCATCTGGGTAGACTATGAACTGCAGACCTCCGTGAAGGGCCTCTTCGCCATCGGCGAGTGCAACTTCTCCGACCACGGAGCAAACCGCCTCGGCGCATCCGCCCTCATGCAGGGCTTGGCCGACGGTTACTTCGTGCTGCCCTACACCATTCAGAACTACCTCAGCGACCAGATCACCGTTCCCCGCTTCTCCACCGACCTGCCCGAATTCAAGGCTGCCGAAGAGGCCGTCAAGGCACGCATCAAGAAGCTCTTCGCCATTAAGGGCAAGCGTTCCGTGGATTCTATCCACAAGGAACTCGGTCACATCATGTGGGAACACGTGGGCATGGGCCGCACCGCCGAAGGCTTGAAGGAAGGCCTTGCCAAACTCAAAGCCCTGCGCGAGACGTTCTACAAGGAACTCTTTATCCCCGGCACGGCAGAAGGCGTTAACGTGGAACTCGAAAAGGCCATCCGCCTCGAAGACTTCATCCTCATGGGCGAACTCATCGCCAACGATGCCCTCCACCGCAACGAAAGCTGCGGCGGTCACTTCCGCGAAGAATACCAGACGGAGGAAGGCGAAGCCAAGCGCGACGACGAAAACTTCTTCTACGTGGGTTGCTGGGAATACCAAGGCTCTGACGACAAAGCACCGGTACTCTACAAAGAACCGCTCGTTTACGAAGCCATCAAGGTTCAAACCCGTAACTACAAGAACTAATCCGTAGAACAACTTAAACGCATAACAACAATGGCTAAAAATATCAGTTTCACAATTAAATATTGGAAGCAGAACGGTCCCAAGGATGCCGGTCATTTTGAACAGCGCGAAATGCACAACATCCCCGACGACACGTCCTTCCTCGAAATGCTCGACATCCTCAACGAGGAACTCATCGAAGAGGGCAAAGAGCCGTTTACCTTCGACCACGACTGCCGCGAAGGCATCTGCGGCATGTGCTCGCTCTACATCAACGGCACGCCGCACGGCAAGACCGCCACGGGCGCAACCACCTGCCAGCTCTACATGCGCCGCTTCAACGACGGCGACGTCATCACCGTAGAGCCCTGGCGCTCCGCAGCCTTCCCCGTGATTAAGGACTGCATGGTAGACCGCTCCGCGTTCGACAAGATCCAGGCCGCCGGCGGCTACGTTACCGTGCGCACCGGCCAGCCGCAGGACGCCAACGCAATCCTTATCCCCAAGCAGGACGCCGACGAGGCTATGGACTGCGCTACGTGCATCGGCTGCGGCGCTTGCGTTGCAGCGTGCAAGAACGGTTCCGCCATGCTCTTCGTCAGCTCTAAGGTGAGCCAGTTCGCCCTCCTGCCTCAGGGTCGCCCCGAGGCTGCCAAGCGCGCCAAGGCCATGGTGGCCAAGATGGACGAGCTCGGTTTCGGCAACTGCACCAACACGCGTGCCTGCGAAGCCGTTTGCCCCAAGAACGAAACGATTGCCAACATCGCCCGCCTCAACCGCGAGTTCATCAAGGCAAAACTCGCCGACTAACTATCGGCCGTTACAACCCATAACGCAAAGGCGTGCCCCCGAAACGGGGGCACGCCTTTTTTGTGCGCAAAACTCGTATTGTTTTGTAAGCAAAGTAGGGGCGTTTTGCAAAACGCCCGCCGAGAGCAGATGACTATCCCGTACCAGTTTACTGCATTTATCTCGCAAATGCGGAAATTTTCCGAATATTCCCGCATTTGCACCTTTTTTATTGCTTGCACCATATAACCTAAGCAATATGGAAATGTATGAGTTTGCCTTGCTCGACCAAGACGGGAACGTTGTTGACGGCGTAACCCCTGTCATTGATTCGGGAAACCACACTATCACCGCAACGCTTTCAGAAATTCCCTCTGGGTATTATCGCATCGTGTCGGCATATACCGGCGGCACGGCGGCTTCTAAGTCTATCACGTCTTATCAAACCCAGTCCAACAAGCTTGGCTGGGAAGTGACCGACGCAAACAACGGCGAGCAATATTGGAATATTCAAGGAAACAGCACCGATGGCTACACCATTCAATCAGCCTACTTTGGCAGCAAGCAATATATCAAACT
Source organism: Alloprevotella sp. (assembly GCA_051868815.1). Classification (GTDB taxonomy): domain Bacteria; phylum Bacteroidota; class Bacteroidia; order Bacteroidales; family Bacteroidaceae; genus Alloprevotella. The sequence goes on along the minus strand of JBJEAH010000189.1, from coordinate 3,527 downwards.
GACCGCGAGCGAGAACCAAAGCAATACCAATTATTCGCTTGTCAGCGATGAGAGCGAGGCTTCACATTTTAACATCGCCCTAATTGCCTCCTCTAATCAATACACGCTTCAGGCAACCAATAACAGTTATCCTGTTCATGGCCAATATATGTCCGACAGTTATTCTGCCGGTCCATTGACCACTTGGGCAGGCGATAAGAACAGTGCCTCTGCATGGAATCTCTACCCTACCACCGAACTGGAAGCTGCCGCCGCCTCGCTGACTACCATTACCTCGGGCGTTGACTTTTCCAAGCAAATCGGCACTGCCATGGGACAGTATAGCGAGCCAGAAGGCACAACTACAGAAGGCCTGGCAACGCTCACTGCCAACTACCAAACCTATAAGTCAAAGGTTACCGAGGCATTGGCTTCTAACGATATTGCCACCATGGAAACGGCGTTCAATAATTTCAAAACTAACGTTTCCGACCTGATTACCGCCGAAAAGACAACCGCTTACGGAACGCTCACCATCAACCAGCCCACCGTTGGCAAGCTCTATCGCTTCAAAGGTAAAGCCAGCAACAAATACATGGCTGCGGCAAGCAGCAGTGCGCAAATGACCATGACCGACAATGCCGACCTTGCTTCCACCATCTTTATCGTTTGCGAGGGCGACAACATAAACGAACAAACCGCATACAAGTTGCTTAGTTACAATACAGGTTACTACACCAAGGAAACGCGTGTCAACGGTGCAGTCGCCGCAGATGCAAACTCTGTCTTGATAAAAGCCGCCGAAAGCAACAACATTGGCTACTATACGCTATACACCAATTATTCAGGCTCGAAATACATCTACGACAACAACACGGTGGTAGACCGCAACAGCACTTATAAGGCCAATAATTGCGACTGGACCATCGAAGAGGTGACTTGGCTGCCGATACCCGTAAGCAGCACCTATAAGTTCGGCACGTTCTTCTCGCCCGTTAATCTGGCATTGACCGACACGTACTACTCAAAGGACAGCCGCATGAAGTTCTATACCGGCCGCTTGGACGATGAGGGATATGTAGTGCTGGACAAGGTGAATGACAACATTCCCGCAAACACGCCCTATGTCATAGAGCTGACCTCAGAGACAAACGGCTATGCCAACAACTGCCAGTATCTCAAGATAGCCGACAACGCACCCGCAATCGAGGAAAGCACCTACGACCTGCGCGGCGGACTTGAAACCGTCACCACGCCCGAAGGCACAATCTACACCCTGCAAGCAGCCTGGGACGACTCAACCGACGACAACAACTCCACTACCGATGTAGCCTTCCGCATCTACAACGGCACGAATATCCTCGGCTGCCGCGCATACCTGCCCGTATCGGGAACGCAGACGGTAAAGGGCATGCGCTTCAACGAAGGCACAACCACGCGCATCGAGATCCTCGAAGCCGGCCAGACACACAAGATTGATGCCTACGACCTCAGCGGCCGCCGCGTTGAGCGTGCCGGAAAGGGCCTTTACATCATCAACGGCAAGAAAGTTTACATTAAATAATCCACTCTTAAATCTAACATCAAGATGAAAAAGACATATATTTCGCCCGCCCTCAACGTGTTTATTACCGAATGCGAGGGTCTGTTGGCCACAAGCGACGGAAAAATTGGAACCGACAGCAACGCCGGACACGCTGGCGGCGTCATGATGACCAACAAGAAAGAGCAGACCGACATGTGGGGCAACGACCCCAATAAGGGCATTTGGCAATAAGCCTGCCTGCCCAACAGCATTATAGAAACCCCGCCTGCACGCGCCAAAACGTGCAGGCGGGGTTTGTTTTTATGCCGTGGCGCGGCGACGTATCTGCGCAGAGAGAACATACTGTCACGGCAAACAATCCGCACTATCCCCGGGCTATTTTTCATTTGCACGGGGCTATTTCTTCCTTTCTCCCTGATATTTTTCACTATCTGCCAAGAAAAAGTTTGTTACAAAGTTTGTAACGCTTGTTACAAACTTTGTAATACGTGTTAGAAAGTTTGTAATACATGTTACAAAGTTTGTAACAAAAAATCTCTTATAGGATAGTAAAAAATATCTGCGCGACAGTAAAAAATTATCTAGCGGATAATAAAAACTGTCTGCGCAGAGCGTGAAGGGCATCTTAGGAAAAAGTTCGCGGCATTGGGCGGCGCACCGAATGGAGTAGGGGCGTTTTGCAAAACGCCCGAAAAATGTCGTGCAGCCAAAATGGTATAGAAAAAGCTATACGCCAATGGCGAAGTATAATGCAGGTCCTATGGCGTAGTGCCTTCCAGGCACATCGTCATCGCCTCGCTTCTCCGGGCACTTCGTACCCGGTTACTATCGCTTCGCTCTGTAGTGCCTTCCAGGCACTTAGCAAAGGATCTCAATTCAACCAACGCTTTTATTATTCAAAGTAGAAAGTGAGGACAAACATGCCGATGGAGGCGCGGTCGATGCTCTGCGTGTAGATGAGTTGCGTGGGGTCGGTGAGGTCGCTGCGGTTTTTGTTGAGCGCATTGCCGAGGCCGAAGCAGAATTTTAGTTCGGGAATGAATTTGAAGAAAGGCATGTAGAGGTCGCAGCCGAGACCCGCCTCGAGCATAAAGTTGAAGGGCTTGGCACGCAGTTTGGTCTGCTTGTTGGTCACGAGGTCGTACATCGGCTGCACGCCGGCGATGACGTAGGGCCGGAAGTTGTTGAAGCGTTGTGCGCTGAACTTGAAGTCGACGGGCACGCCGATGTAGCAGGATTTCATGTCCTGCGACTCTTCCTTGCCCGTCCTCAGATTTCTGAACGCGAGGTGCTTGCTGCCGAAGTGGAGCGAGGGAACGACGCGCAGTCCGATGTGTTTGCTCATCTTCCATTCACCCAGCACGCCCACGCTGAAGCCGAAGTTCTGGCGGTCGGTACTGGCCACCCACTGGTCGCCCGTGTCGGGGTCGATGTAGCCGTTGTTGTCGAGGCGCAGTCCCTGGTCGTGCAGGCCGATGAAAAAGCCGTAGTGGAAGCGGCGCTCATCGATGAACGGCTTGTTTTGCACGCGCCGCTTCTGTGCCTGCGCCGTGCCGAGGGCAAAGAGCAGGGCGAGGAGGGATAATATGTGGCGAATGGCGGTCATTGTATTATATAACGCATTTCGCGGCGGTTTATTGTGTGGAGAGGGAAAGTAGGGGCGTTTTGCAAACGCCCGCCGTGCAGGATGATGTGACGGGAAGGCAGACCTTTCGCAACAACCTCCTCAATTAAGAACTCTATCAATACAATCTTGATGGCATCAAGGTCTCACGTGTTTTTCATGGCTTTTATCCATAACCCTTTGCCCGTACCAGCCCATTTGACAACAAACAAAGCGCATAAAAAGCAAAGTCTGCATTGCAAAATGAAAGCAATGAGTTAAAAAAACATGACGAATGACAGATTCTTGGGCTTTACTCTTGCAAATACGAAAAATGGGCGTAACTTTGCATCGTGTTTTTCATAGTATTAGATTTAAGGTTAACAAGGTTGGGATACA
>JBJEAH010000188.1:0-6809 GCA_051868815.1 Alloprevotella sp. | reverse complement strand
AGACAAGTTAGTTATGAATATTAATGAGCAAGACATTCTTGTCTCGTCTACTCGTCTACTCGTTTACTAATAAACAAACGTCTTATACATTATATATAATGCGCTCCTACAAAACGGCAGATTAGCCGGCCGGTAAAAACACAGGCGCACTAATCTGCCGATAATAGAGGGCTTAGTTTTTTTTCAGCAATAAGGAGTTACTGAATCTGGAAACGGATGGGGAGCGTGAACCAAACGGGAACGGGGTGACCCTGCTGCTTGGCGGGAATGAAGCGCTTGAGCTTCTTCACCACGTCGGCTGCTGCCTGGTCACATTCGCGGGAAAGGCTCTTCTTCACGATAATGTCGCCCACGGAACCGTCGGAATTAACTCGGAAACGAAGGATAACCGTGCCCTGCAATTCCTGTTCAACTGCGATTTGCGGGTAAACGAGGTTCTTGCTGATGAAGGCGAGCAGTGCGGCTTCGCCGCCGGGATAAGAGGCTTGCACCTCCACGAGGGCGTTGTCCACAACTTCTTCCTCCTTAGGCGTGCTGGTGCCGCCTGCGGTCTGGTTGTCCTTCAAGTCGTCGATGTTGATACCGCCTTCACCGTCGCCTGCATAGTCTTGCGATGCAATGGCGAAGCTGCTCTTGGTAACTTCATCCTGCGTTTTGAGTTCCTTGGAGTGGTCCACCTTGTCGTCGTCAACGATCTTAGGCACGGTGAACTCAATAGAGGCTTTCACCTTGACCTTCTCCTGCTTGGGCTCTTCGTATTTGAGTTCAGGCTCTTTTTTCTTCTCTTCTTTCTTAGGCTCTTCTTTCTTGAGCTGCGAAAGTTCGGTGACTTGGTCACCGTCGAGTGCGCGGTTCTTTTCGATAGCGGCCTCTACTGCATTCTTTGCAATAAGGAAGGCAATAATCGCAGCGATGAGGATAAGCACGAAGATAAGTGCTCTAAGCTGGAACTTGCCTTTGTTGGCGCGTGCACGATAAGCTCCGTACTCTTTGTTACGTCCCTCAAAGACGAGGTCGCACCATTCTCGAGATGCTAAATCTATCTTAGACATAATTTTATCTCTTTGTTACTTCACTTATAGTGTGTTATTACTGCGCCGGATTAGCCTTGAAAGCGTCAATCTTGGCCTGGTCGCCAGGCTGCCAATTGTCGATTACGTAGCGTCCGATATTACAAATCTGCATTTCATCGAGAACTTGAATCAAATTGTCGAATACGGATTTGTCGGAAGCCTTGATAATCACGCTCGGCGTGTAGTCAGCGTTCTTGATCTTGTTGAGGCGTTCCTTGTATTCCTGTTTGATTTTCTGTTCTTCCTGCACGTTAGAGGTTTTCTTGTTGGCGAACTCTTCTTTGAGCTTCTGCACTTCGATGACAGCCTGCGGGTTGCTTTCGAGCAATACCTTGCGAATGCCGTTCTTGCCGTAGGTAGTGGCAAAGAGCTTGCCTTCGTCGGGGATGTCGGTGCCGCCGTCGGGCTTGCCTTTGAAGTAGTAGAGCGTGTTGTTCTCGTCGATAAGGATGGTCACGGCCTTAGATGCTGCGACTTGGCTTCTGTTCTCGTCCTTGATGTCTTCCTTGTCCGAAGGCATGGCGATATCCATGGCCTGGGGCTTGAGGAGCGTGGTACAGAGCATGAAGAAAGTCACGAGCAACATCATCATATCTACCATCGGCGTGAAGTCCACGCGCGAGTTCATCTTTTTCTGTTTACTTCCACCTTTTTTAGCCATAACATTTCATTTTTATTCCTCAACTCCTTTGAGAGACGTGATCAGCTTGTAGCGCGCCTCGTCAATTTCGCGTAAGGTGTCCATAACTCTTTTGATTACGGCATAGGAAGTGGATTTGTCTGCCTTAATGGCTATACCCATACCTTCGCCACATGCCTCGCGGGCTGTGCTTACCCATGTCTTCAACTCATTATTCAAGCTATCGCAAGGAATGCCCGCTTCCTGGCTCTTGATGAGCAGTTCGTTGCGGTTGTCGGTCTCGAGCCATCCTGCGATGGTGTTGAGCGGCGTGCCGAACGTGGGGGCCTGTGCAAAGGTTTCAACCTGCTTGGGGCTGAGGTTGAGCGCGCCTTTCTCGTTCATCGCGTTAGCGAGTTTGCGGAGCGTGGCGGGAGAGTCCATAGTCATGAACACCTTGCCGTTCTTTTCTACAAAGATGGTGAGCAGGTTGTTCTCGGGGATTTTGACTTCCGACACGGAGCCCGGGGTGTTGACCTTAATCGGTTCTTCCTTTACGAATGTTGCAGTAAGCATAAAGAAGGTAAGCAACAGGACCATGACATCGCTCATCGGCGTCATGTCGATGAACGTATCTTGTTTTTTGACTTTAAAACGTCCCATGTCTTAAATATTACCTATCTTAATACTTGAATTAGTGAGTTGCAGAGAATGTCTGTACGATTGTGAAACCTACTTCGTCGAGGCTGAACGTAAGGCGGTCGATCTTGTTGGTGTAGTAGTTGTAAGCGATAACGGCGAGGGCACCGGTTGCGATACCGGAAGCGGTGTTTACAAGTGCCTCGGAGATACCGGTAGAGAGTGCGGAGGAGTCTGCGCCGCCGTCGCCGCTGGCCATAGCGGAGAACGACTTAATCATACCCAACACCGTACCGAACAGACCGGTCAGCGTACCGAGCGTAATGATAGTACCGATAATAGGGAGGTTCTCCTGCATCATAGGCATTTCGAGAGCGGTTGCCTCTTCGAGTTCTTTCTGAATGGCAAGAATCTTCTGCTCTTTGGTGAGCACGGTGTTTTCTTCCATTTCTTTATACTTCTTCATCGTAGCGCCTACAACGTTGGCAACAGAACCGCGCTGTGCGTCGCAAAGCTGCTGTGCCTTGGCGAGGTCGTTGTTGTTAAGAGCCACCTTGATGTCGGCAACGAACTTCGTGAGGCTGGTGCGACCGTAAGCGTTGCGGATAGCGAAGAAGCGTTCAACGGAAAGAGCCACAACGGTGATAAGGAGGGTCCAGATGATAGGCACAACGAAACCGCCCTTGTAGACCGTACCCATGAGGTTAGCGGGTTCAAAGTCACCATCGGCAAGGAAAGAGAACTGAGCCGTAGCAGCCTCTGTGCCCTTGAAGTTGGAGATGTGACCGAAGCCGAAGAGATAGATGCAGACAGCGATTACAGCGCAGCATGCAATGACAGAAAGACCGGATTTAATGCCGGTGAAACCCTTAGACTGTTTCTTGGGAGCACCCTTGGGTGCGGTAGCATTTGTAGTTGCCATTTTGTTAAATGATTTGTGGTTTGTGGATAATAATAAATTGGTTTATTTGATTTTGTAACGTCGGGTTGGCAAGCCAACACGTTTTTTCGCACTCTTTGCAGGGCAAAGATAGGAAATAATCAATAGACAACCGAAATTTATCGTATTATTTTTTCATTATCTTGTATGATAAAGCCCCTTTTTGAAGATTTGCGGGGAAAATGCAAACGTATCCGCGCTGCTGCGCCGCTGGGGGCAAGAATATGGGATATACATATATAATTATACACCTCGGGCGCGCAACCGCCCACAATAAGGAGTTACGCGCCCGCGGCAGAAACAGATATTGAGTGCCGGCGGCAGGGCGATGCCCCTACCCTTGCGTTTTGTTTTCTTTCAGTTTCTTGCGCAGGCGCATCAGGGCTCTGCACTGCTCTTTGGCGGTGAGTACGGTTTGGGAGGGATTTGTTTTGGCGTATGAATTATAAAGGCGCAGGTTGCCCGTGGCCAGCAGGGCCTCGCAAAAGTCGCTGTTGGCGGCAAGGGCGGCATAGGCTTCGTCAATGAAGTCTTTATATTCCTGGGAATGACGCCCCAGCGGCTTGCCCTGCCAGTAGAGCGTCTGCTTTTGCTGCCAGTTGGAACGCGCACGGCGCACCTTCGCATCAATGCCCACTTTCTCGAACACGTGGTTCTGCTGTGCGATGTCGCGATACTTCAATCCCTGAAAAAGACTCTCAATAGAGAGGAACTCTATGCCGCGAAAGACGAACTTATAGGGCTCGAGATTTGATAGCATAAAGGAAGGGTACGGCCCGTTGTGGTCGATGTCGAGACCAAAGCCAAGGGCACATACCACGGATATGTAGATCTGATGTAACATAGTTCTGCGATTTTTACTGCTTAACAGAAAGAGAGTCTTGGCCTTATTTGTCTATCAAAAGAACTTAACAATATCTGTCTTTCCTTATAAAATTTTGCCACAAATGTAAAGAAAAATCCTAATTGCGCCAATACCCCCCCCGTTTTTAGCAACATTTTTACGCTTGTATATGAGAAAATATTACGTTTTGTTCAAAAATCGCCAATATTTAAGACAAAAAGAACATTTGAAAGATGCGCGGAAAAACTCTCTGCGCTGAGGGGTGCAAAAAACAGCAGATGCCCATATGTTAATTTGGACACCTGCTTGTAATGACCGACACGAAATTTGCTACAACCTAACAATGCCGTTCTAAGACAAGTCCGATATTTTCAACGATACCAGTCACCAAGGCGTTACCCATAAGGAAGGCTCTACGCATATCGGTTGCACCGAAAGTATGATTGTCTGGAAACATATTGAGCCGCTCCTGCTCCATCGGCACCAGGCGGCGAAAACGTCCGCCCGGCGTTTTTATCACATGTTTGAAGCGAGACGGAGACGGGCCGCCCTCGCCCGTAATAATTGTGCGCGATGCACGGTCCAAATAGTCGGGGAATGCCATTGCCCCCTCACTATAAGTGTACTCGTAGCCGGTTTGCTTATTTATTCGTTTGAGAGACTTATGTCCTTTCAGATACTCCCAGCGGGGCAATTCTTCTTCAGGTATAAAATAGGCATCAGGTACGTCGCGCTCATCAATGAGCATTTGTTCCAAAGTCAGCGACAAGCCATTGTAGGCAGGCGCAGTGTCTATGCAAACCACATGCCTGTCAATCATTATCCCGGTGTTGAGGAACGGGCTGCCCTTTCCCCCTTTGTTGAAACTTTCTGAAACGGCGGGCAAACTTCCTTCAATATAAAAATCCGACCTTACACCGCCGGCCTCCCGGCAGGGAAAAGCCTTTGCCATTGTGCCTTCTTGAAGCAACCATTTGTTAATATCCGTCCGCGAGGCGACCTCTGCATAGGCATTGCCGTGCCTGTAAGCTACCATATAGGTTCTTTTCCGCCTCTGCGGCATTCCATATTCCGCAGCGTTTATCACCCGCCATTCCACGATATAGCCTAGGTCGGCGAGCGAGGCTAAAATTATAGCGAAATCGCGCCCGCGCTGCACGGCTGGCGACACCAATAACCGATCCACGTTTTCCAAGATGAGAAACGGCGGTGCATCTTTCCCTTTTTCTCTTAAAATACGATGGATTTGCCACCACAGAACACCTTTTTTCCCCTCGATCCCTCCCGAACGGCTTAACGCCGTCGCCACAGAATAGTCTTGACAGGGGAAACCGCCGCATAGAAGGTCACAATTCGGAATACTTGCCGTCGGCACCGTAGCGATGTCTTGATTGGAATGCCCCACCGCGCCAAACCGCCTGCAATAAATCAAACTGGCATCTTGCCTTTTGGTAGAAGGCTCCCATTGGTTGTTCCATACCGTGACATACCGTTTGGAGGCACGTTCCAAACCGATACGGAAACCTCCCACGCCTGCAAACAATTCGACAACTTTAATGTCGCCGGCCCGCGTCTTCACCTCATCTTCGGGAAAAAGCCCCAACTGCTGCACCGCTCTATGCGTAAGCCTTGAATATTCGGCAATGGATTCGCAAACCTGCGTTCCCTCAAAGTTATTTGTAATATTATATTGTGTCATGGCGTTTTTCTTTAATATTTTCACATACTCCGAGTTAAACCAATAGCAATATTTGGGAGCAAAGCCTCCATTCGGATTATCGGCGTAATCATGAGAATTTTTCCCCTTTGGCCGCACATGGAAATACTTTTTATCATCAATTTTCCAAAAGTACTCGGCACTGATTGTATCATTTATAACACACTGCCTAATATTTATCCAATACAGTTCAGCCACATCCAAATCCTCAACAGGCATTGTCCAAAAGAACACATCGTCAAGCACGTAGCGTGGTTCAACTGCCCCTTCTCCGAGCGTAATCTCACCCTCGGTCTCTTTGAAAACGACAAACAGGAAACGGCTGGAGAAAAGTTCATAAAGCCGCGAGTCATACCATTCGCCGCAATCGCAGACTTCTTTGTAGTCGATATTTTCAAACGACATGCTCTCCTTAACCCTACCAGTCTTCTGCACACGAATAGTTTTCATCGTAATTCCTGCTTTAAGGAACTCTTCTGAATGGTTTATGTTGCTAACGTTTGAGGCTCCGGCAATAGAATTTGCCATTATGAAATATTTTTGTTTGGAGGCTGTGGCAATTCGACCCGCCAACCTGCAAAATTCCTCATAATCCTTCTGCATATAAGGTGCAAAACGGTTGAGAATTACCTCATCGAATGTTTGGTTTCGCAGTTCCTCTTCCTTTGTGAGCGTTTCTAGGTTTGTTGTCGGACTGTATTTAAAATTTGAATAGGCACCATTAATTTGCTTTTGCTTCACCTCTTCAAGAACCGTACGCATATAAGCCATTTTCAAGCGCCAAGCCCTTGTTGGGGCAAGTATAGCAGACCCGTGCCGCTGAGTAACGGTGCCAGCATCCTGTCCTTTTCTGCACGCACCTAAATACATTGTGTCGCCCTCCGACAATGTGTGCGCCAATCCCTGCTCGATTTTGCTGATAATCTTTTCATAGTCATTTTTCATTATGAGCAGGTCTTTTTCTGGAATTTTCCATA
>JBJEAH010000187.1:0-6876 GCA_051868815.1 Alloprevotella sp. | reverse complement strand
GCCAAGTTTACTTGGATTATGCCGAGCCGCCGCCAAAGGTGCATTTATATGAAGGTATAAAAGATGGATTTCGATACATTAGATAAACAAATGCGTGGATTTGAACAGTCGCTCGACAGAACCATGCTTCAGGGTATATACATTGTTGCGCGACTGGATGGCCATGGTTTCACTCGCCTTACCAAAAAAGAATGGAATCTGGACAAGCCGTTCGATATAAGGTTTCGTGATTGTATGATAGAAACCCTTCGCCACCTTATGACTTGTGGTTTCCGTATTATCTATGGCTATACACAGAGTGACGAGATTTCATTGCTGTTCCATCCCGATGATGAGACCTTCGGGCGTAAGGAACGAAAACTGCTTTCTATTCTTGCGTCAGAGGCTTCCGTAACATTCTCAATGAAAGCAGGTCGTCCTGCTATATTTGATTGCCGCCTCATTCCTCTTCCAAATGCCGACTATGTGGTTGACTATTTCAGATGGAGGCAAGAGGATTCGCATCGCAACTCACTTAATGGACATTGCTATTGGCTACTACGTGGGCAGGGGCTGCCTGCTTCAGAGGTCCAAAACCGAATAGCAGGCATCTCCGATAGCGAAAAGCACAAACTCCTCGTCTCTAATGGAATAAACTACAGCGAACTTCCTTCCTGGCAGAAAAGAGGAGTTGGAATGTATTTCAAGGATATAGAAAAGGAGGGGTTTAATCCTGTAACCAATAAAGCCACAAAATGTATTCGCCATGAACTCTACCTCGAAACCGAACTGGCAACAGGTGATGCGTATTCTGATTTCCTTGTCAATATTCTAAAACAAAACGACCATGCCGGCAAATAAAAACGCTCTTATTAGATACAAGACCATTGACAACTGTCTGCGCAACCCTTATCGCCGCTGGACGCTCGAAGACCTGGTTGATGCATGCAGCGATGCCCTTTATGACATGGAGGGCATCCGTAAGGGTGTGTCGGTCCGCACGGTTCAAGGCGACATTCAGATGATGCGGTCTGACAAGTTGGGATACAATGCCCCGATAGAGGTGTACGACCACAAGTATTATCGATATGCTGACAAAGATTATAGCATAACGGATATGCCGTTGTCGCAAAACGACTATGAGGTGATGAAAGAGGCCGTCGACATGCTTCGACAGCTTCAGGACTTCGACCAGTTCGCGGAAATGAGCGATGCAGTGAGTCGCCTGCAGGACAAGTTGGCGATAACGCAGAAAAACCGGAAGCCCATTATCCATTTCGACAACGTGCCGGACCTGAAAGGTTTGAAGCTTTTGAACCCGCTATACAACTACATTGCGCACAAACAGACCTTGCGCATCATGTATCAGTCATTTTCTGCCCGGAGGCCGCAAGAGTTTATCCTCTGTCCCTACCTTTTGAAGGAGTTCCGTAACCGCTGGTTCCTGTTTGGCAGCAAAGCAACCGATCTCCTGCTCTACAACCTTGCGCTCGACCGCATTGTGAGCGTGGAACCTGCGGACGTGCCTTTCCGTGAGAATCCCGACTTTGATTCTGAACACTTCTTCGACGACGTGATAGGCGTTAGCAAAAACATCAGGAACACGCCAAGAAAAATCAGGTTTTGGGCATCGTGCGAACAGAGCCGATACATTATGACCAAGCCTGTACACCCGTCTCAAATCGTGCTTAAAAAGAACGAAGATGACGGCAGCTGTATATTTCAGATTGAAGTTGTGATAAACTTTGAGATGTATTCTGTATTCATGAGCTATGGCCCGGGCATAAAGATTATTTACCCTCACTCCGCCGTTTCTTACATGAGGGACAAACTCAAAGAGGCTGCCGCGCTTTATGATGAATATACGGAATAAGCCGGTACAATGTTTGCGCTGCTTACGAACACGCTTACTTTATAATAAAAACATTATTTTATGAAGCCTATGAAAAACCGATTAAGCGACAACAACGCACAGGCCGAACCGCAGCAACCGCTTGCCTATGAACGCAAGGTGCTATTGGAATGCCCGGTGGCCGGCGTGGGTTTCCATGAAATCAACGACATTTGGGACGAACTCTATATCGGTGCAAAAATAGCACTGGTGCGAGAACAGGGCAATAAGTACGACAAGAATGCCGTCGCCGTGGCATTGGCCGACGATTACGACGACGATCCCGAAAATTTCGACTTCAACTTTATTCTCGGCTATATACCCCGCACACTCAATAGCGCCATTGCCGTGATGCTCGATATGGGACATGAGGACATACTCGAAGCAGAAATCACGGAGTTGAACGAGCACGCGCCATATAGCGACCGCGTGCACATCACAGTATACGTAAGGAGCAAAGAACCCATTCCGACAAGCGACAACCGGCTGCGACTCAAAACTTTTGAGGAGGAAGAAGAATGGAACACTTTCACCAATGAGATTTGGCAAAAAGGGGTTTCTCTTTTCCGTTGGGGCGGATTCCCGCCTTGGGAACTCGACCTCCCGAAAAAGGGCGACATGGTGGTTTTCATGCACAAAACGGAGGGAACGACCGCTTTGTATCTTATGATAGTCATAGCAAAGGACGACGATTGTGTCCCTTACGTGGACGACATAGAAAACCAATATATATTGGACGATTGTAGGCCGTATGCGCTCACGGTTGTCAAAGGACCTGTTTCGGTGAGAAATGAGAAGCTTGATTTTATGTGCGCTGCACTTAGAAGGAGTTGGCAGCCAGACTTCAAACTTGAAAAGGGGGTTTCGGATGACTTGATGGATATAATAAACAGATAGGCCGACGATTTGGCAATCGCTACAGATGCTCCGAGCCCCCTTTTAAGTTGCCTAAACTATGTGCTTAAATCGTAAAAAAAACGTAACTTTGCGCCGCTTGCTTATAAGCAAACGATACTTACGCACACACATAATATATATAATGAGTATAGAGACCATTATCAAAAAGGCTGCCGCCGAGGCCGTGACGGCACTCTATGGCACCGCGCCCGCAGAGCAGCAGATACAGTTGCAGAAGACCAAGAAAGAATACGAGGGACACCTGACCCTCGTGGTGTTCCCCTTCCTCAAACTTTCGCGCAAGCGTCCCGACGAAACCGCCGCCGAAATCGGCGCGTGGCTCGCCGGGCACTGCCCCGCCGTGGCAAAGTACAACGCCGTAGGCGGCTTCCTCAATCTGTGCATCGCGCCCGAAAGCTGGACGCAGCTGCTCGCCGGCATCGACGCGCAGGAGAAGTATGGCATCGTGCCCGTGGCGGCCGACGCGCCGCTGGTGATGGTGGAATATTCCTCGCCCAACACAAACAAGCCCCTCCACCTCGGCCACGTGCGCAACAACCTGCTTGGCTGGGCACTGGCAGGCGTGCTCGAAGCGAGCGGCAACCGCGTGGTGAAGACCAACATCGTGAACGACCGGGGCATCCACATCTGCAAGTCGATGCTCGCCTGGCTGAAATACGGCAACGGCGAAACACCGCAGTCGAGCGGCAAGAAGGGCGACCACCTTATCGGCGACTACTACGTGGCGTTTGACAAGCACTACCGCGAAGAGGTGGCACAGCTCAAGGCGCAATATATCGCCGAAGGCATGGAAGAAGAAGCCGCCACGCAGCAGGCCAAGGCCGACGCGCCGCTCATCAAGGAGGCGCACGAAATGCTCGTGAAATGGGAGCAGGGCGATGAAGAGGTGCGCGCATTGTGGCGCAAGATGAACGAATGGGTCTATGCCGGCTTCGACGAGACCTATAAGGCGCTCGGCGTGGGTTTCGACAAGATATATTACGAAAGCGACACCTACCTCGTGGGCAAGCGCATGGTGGAGGAAGGGCTGGCGAAAGGCATTTTCTTCAAGAAAGAAGACGGCAGCGTGTGGGCCGACCTCACGGCCAAGGGCCTGGACCAGAAGCTCCTGCTCCGCGCCGACGGCACGAGCGTCTATATGACGCAGGACATCGGCACCGCCGCGCTGCGCTTCAAGGACTTCCCCATCGACAAGATGGTCTACGTGGTGGGCAACGAGCAGAACTATCACTTTCAGGTGCTGAGCATCCTGCTCGACGAACTCGGCTTCAAGTGGGGCAAGGATCTCGTGCACTTCTCCTACGGCATGGTAGAGCTGCCCAACGGCAAGATGAAGAGCCGCGAGGGCACGGTGGTCGATGCCGACGACCTGATTGCCGGCATGATTGCACAGGCACGCGGGGTGGTGGAAGAGACCGGCAAGTTTGCCGACATGGACGAGAAGGAACGCGCCGAAGTGGCACGCATCGTGGGGCTGGGCGCGCTGAAATACTTCCTGCTCAAGGTAGACGCACGCAAGAACATGCTCTTCAACCCCGAGGAAAGCATTGACTTCAACGGCAACACGGGCCCCTTCATACAATACACGCACGCCCGTATCCGCTCCATTCTGCGCAAGGCCGCAGATGCCGGCATCACCCTGCCCGAAGAGGGCATCGACGCCGCGCTCGCAGGAGTGGACTATGCCGAAAAGGAAATAAGCCTCGTGCAGCACGTGGCAGAATTTGCCGCCGTGGTAAAGCAGGCCGGCGCAGACTATGCGCCCGCGCTCGTGGCCAACTACTGCTACGAGTTGGTTAAGGAATACAACCAGTTCTACCACGATTTCAGCATTCTGCGCGAGGAGGACGAAAAGAAGCGCCTGCTGCGTCTCGTCATATCGCGCAACGTGGCCAAGGTGCTGCGCCTCGGCATGGGCGTGCTCGGCATAGAAATGCCCGAAAGAATGTAAAATAAATGCCCAAACAAAAGTTTTACGTCGTGTGGCGCGGGCGCAAGCCCGGCGTTTACGATAATTGGGACGACTGCAAGCAGCAGGTGGCAGGTTTCGGCGAAGCGGCATACAAGGCTTACGCCACGCCCGAAGATGCCGAGGAAGCCTTTTGGCGCGGCAAGGAAGAAGCGCCACCTGCACAGGTCCTTGCCGGGCAAGACGTTAAAAAGGGCGACACGCCCCTGCCGGCCGCCCCTCCGCGCCCTTACGACGAAGATGCCATTGCCGTAGACGCCGCCTGCTCGGGCAATCCCGGACCGATGGAATACCGGGGCGTAGACCTGCGCAGCGGCCGGGAGCTGTTTCATCTCGGTCCTCTCTACGGCACGAACAATATCGGTGAGTTTCTTGCCATTGTCCACGCCCTTGCCCTGCTCAAAAAGCAAGGCGTGAAGCGCACCGTCTATTCCGACAGCCGCAACGCCCTGATATGGGTGAGGCAGAAGCAATGCAAGACCAAGCTGGAGCGCACGCCGCAGACCGAAGGCTTGTTTCAGCTGATTGACCGCGCCGTGGCATGGCTTCGGAATAATAAAATAGAAGTGCCCCTGCTCAAATGGCAAACCAAGGAGTGGGGCGAAGTGCCCGCTGACTTCGGGCGGAAATAAATATTTACCGTTAGCCCGACCTTTCGGCTTTTTGTCAACTCTTTAACCCGTTTACTATTTATGAAAGAGTTTTTCAGCATCATGCGCTACTACTTGTTTCCCTACAAGTGGTACATGGTGGGCGCATTGTTTTTCAACGTCCTTTCTGCGGCTCTCAACGTGTTTTCATTTGTGGCGATCATTCCCATGCTGCAATTACTCTTTGGCATCGACCAGACACGCTATACCTTTATCCCGTGGGACTCCGGCGGAAGTATCAAAGACATTGCCATAAACAACCTGTATTGGTACACCACACAGCTCATGGAGCAGCACGGGCCTTCCGTCACGCTCTTCCTTATCGGCATGTTTCTCGTAACCGCCACGCTGCTCAAGACCTCTTGCTACTTTGCCTCTGTGGGCATCATGGTGCCGATGCGTACAGGCGTGGTGCGCGATATCCGCGTGAACGTGTACAACAAAATTATCTCTCTGCCGCTTTCTTTCTTCTCCGATGAGCGCAAAGGCGACATCATAGCCCGCATGAGCGGCGACGTGGGCGAAATCGAGAACTCTATCACCGGCTCGCTCGAAATGCTGGTGAAAAACCCAATCCTTATTTGCAGCTACTTCGCCGTGCTGCTCTACACGAGCTGGCAACTCACGGTGTTTACCATCGTGGTGATGCCGCTGATGGTGTGGGGCATGGGACGACTGGGGCGGCGGCTCAAGCAAAACTCGCTGGCAGCACAAGGCAAGTGGAGCGAAACCATGGCGCAGCTCGACGAAACGCTCGGCGGCATGAGAATTATCAAAGCCTTCACGGCTGAGAAGAAGATGAAGGACCGCTTCCGCAAAAGTTCTGAGGAATTTCGCAGTGCCTGTATCCGCGTGGCCCTGCGTCAGTCTATGGCGCACCCCGTAAGCGAGTTTCTCGGCACAGCCCTCATCGTGCTGGTGCTCTGGTATGGCGGCACGCTGATTTTCTCGGACAGCTCGCCCATCGACGCGCCTACTTTTATCTTCTACATGGTGATACTTTACAGCATCATCCAACCGATTAAAGACCTCTCGAAGGCTACGTACAACATTCCCAAAGGCATGGCCTCCGTTGAGCGCGTGAACAAAATACTGAAAGCCCCCAACACGATTCAGGAAATCGAACACCCCGAGCACATCGACGGGCTGAAAGACAAGATTGAGTTTAAGAACGTAAGTTTCAGCTACAACGGCCACACGCAGGTGCTCCACGGCGTTGACCTCACCGTGAAGCGCGGGCAAACCGTTGCGCTCGTGGGACAGAGCGGCAGCGGCAAATCGACACTCGTAGACCTCCTGCCGCGCTATCACGACGTGACCGACGGCGAAATCACCATCGACGGCAAGAACGTGAAGCACCTCTACATTTCGGAGTTGCGCTCGCTCATCGGCAACGTGAACCAAGAGGCTATCCTCTTCAACGACAGTTTCTTCAACAACATTGCCTTCGGCGTGGACAATGCCACAAT
>JBJEAH010000186.1:0-6910 GCA_051868815.1 Alloprevotella sp. | reverse complement strand
TTGCCCCCATGGTGAACGTGCCGCCCTTCACAGCAATCATCTTAAACGAAACGCCGTTGACGGTATAGACCTTGTTCTGTCCGTCGCTGACGGAGCCACCGCCCGTGGGAGGGGTTTCATCGTAGTTATAAGTCACGATGCTGTCGATAGCCTCATAGGGATAGACCACGCGCGTGCCGTCTTTCTTGAACACCACAACGCCCTGCGCCATCGAGGGCATTGCCACCATTGTTGCGGCAAATGCCAGTAAGAAGGTTTTCAATCTATTCATTTCTTAATGATTTTATAAGTTGTTGTTTCGGTTTTCAATATATATATGCCTTTGGCAAATTCAGACAGGCGCACCGTGAGGCAGCCCTCCGCCGAAGCCGCCAGCACCTTCTGCAATTTGCCGTCGGTGCTGTAAACATAGAGTCTGGCTCCGGGCAGCATGCCCTGCATGCGCACCTCGTCGCCGCTGCGACGCAGGGTGCTGCCCTGCTCCCTGTCGGCCGGCACGGAGTAGATGTCGGTCGGGACAGGCGTCTCGTTGTCAGAGAAGGTGATTTTATGCACGTCTTCGTTGGCGTAGCGATAGACGCCCTCATCGGAATCAACGAATAAATAGCCGTCCTCATAATAAATCTTCGGCTTGGCATCGAACGCGTAAGCATCGTAGCGCCCGTCTTCCAGCCAAACGAAGAAATGATAATGGGGACGCTCCGATATTATTTCGTTAACCGCAGCATCAGCATTGGTAATGCCAAGGCGCGACAAAGGGGATTTAGAAACATTGCAATCCGTACGGATTGAATGTGCAAAACCACTTAAGCCCAAAGCGAAAGCAAAGTAAAACAAGGAAAAACGCAGTACTTTATTCATAATCTCAAATATTATTGGATGTTACTTTATTCAAAACCACAATACCATGTTACCGCAAAATTAAATAAAAATCCGATTATCCTACAACAAAAGCGCCAAATATTGGCAAATAATCGCACGTTTTGCACTTTTTTGCCCGTTTCAAATTCTTTTGCACAATATCGGCTTATAAAAAAAGGTGCAAGCGAGGCTGAGTTCTGGGCTCGTTTGCACAATAGATACATTTTAGTAGAAGATCATACTAAAGCAATAGGCGTGGAGGGATAAATCGAATTATACAAGGTAGATATAGCGTATAATGGATTTATAGAAATGCGTCGCGTGGTATTCTCATCTTTCAGGTCTGGACTTTCCAGCAAAGAGAAGTTCTCCAAAGAGCAGCGTATGGCATCCGTAAGGTGTTTCTGTCTCATAAAGACACGAAGGCTCTTCATTTTTCCGCTTGTACCGGCCTTACACTCAATCGGCAACACCTTCATGTCACGGGCAATAATGTAATCCACTTCCGAACGTGTTCCCTCGGCTGTGTTTTCCCAATAATAGAGGTCATGCTGTGAACGGGGGTTATTGTATTTTACCAGTTCCCATCCAAGCACCATCTCTGCCAGTCCGCCTTTGTTAACCAAATCCTCTGCGGTGCCGGCGATAATCAGTTCCGTCAGTTGTTGGGCACTGCCTAAATCCATATCTAAGATTCGCAGAAGCAAACCGCTGTCAAGATAGATGTACTTACGAAACCTTTCATTGATTTCCGCACCGAGCGGAAGGCCATTGGCTGCTGTATGGCTGACGCGCTTGATAATGCCGGCATCACAGAGAAGCCCCAAAGCCTTTTTCACCTCCTCTGCACGGTAGCCCCCCTCAACTTGGCTGTAAACGAACTTGTTGCCTATCTGGAGTATCACACTTTGCAAGGTGTTGCGAAGCAGTGTAGGGTCAACCTTCTTGGCATATTTTACAAAGTCGTCATAGTAGGTGAGTTGAATATCGTCAAGCTCTGTCTGACATTGTCTGTAATCGTGGCTTGTTACCCACGCTGCCACACTGGCGGGCATACCGCCAACCATCAAGAAGATACGATAATGCTGCACCAAGTCATTATGAAGTGCCGCCAGCAAGGGCCTGTCGCTACTTGCTTCCTTTTTTGCCTTTACCCACGAAGAATTCCCTTCTGCAATCAGAAACTCGTCAAAGGAAAACGGATAAACAAATAGCGAGCGTATTCTCCCCACGCCAAAAGACGGCAGTTCCTTTAGAGCGAACTCTAAAAGAGAACCTGCGGCAACGACGTGCAGCCCAGAGAAGTCCTCTTTGAACGACCAAAGGCTCTTTATTGCTGCAAAACAGCCTTGTATCTCATCAAGAAAAATCAAGGTCTTGCCCGGTATAACAGGTTTATTGTACAGCATTCCAAGGCTTTTGGCGAGTTCATGGACATCATGTACTTTCTCAAAGATCTCCTTCATGTCCGGACGCTTTTCGAAGTTTACTTCAATGAAGTAGTCGAAACTTTCGCCCAAATGTTTGACAGCCCACGACTTTCCGACTTGACGCGCACCACGCAGCAGCAAAGGCTTCAAACTTTTACTGTTTCTCCATTCAAGGAGAAGGGAGTCTATTGAACGCTCTATATACATATCTGCCATTTTTTGTTCTTAAAAGTGCGATTTCTCGCCATGGCATAGTCTTCAAGCAAGCTTGAACTCTGCTCATTTGGCTTAACGAAATCGTTATTTTACTGTGCGAAAATAGACATTTTCTTTGAGAACACACAAGGAATTGTTGTCATTTCTGACAAAACCGAGAGGAATACTAAGGCCAAAAGTGATAAAACCGAGAGGAAAAACCTATGTGTTTTTGACAAAACCGAGAGGAATGAAGGGTACTCTATACGCATTTTTTACCCCGAAAAAACCTTTCAACCCTTCACAAGTACCGCTATCTAATTGAACATAAATGCCTTACGGCTGAAGGGTTTGCCACCCAAACCCTTCAGCAACCCTTCACTGCATCAAAAAGTCGTAGATATTTATAAATAGAATGCCGTTCTCGTCATGGCTGCCTATTGTGTGGTCGCCGACTACCACCGTTTTTTGGAAACCATCGTCGATACGTCTCAAAGAATTGGTTTCCTGATCTATCTTTTCTTGTGTCGGCAAAGCCAAAGCCGATTGCACATAAAGCCTTTGGCTGCCCTTGTTGCACACAAAATCCACTTCGAGTTGCGTGCGAAAGCTCACTCCCTGTGCATTCTTGCCGTTGTACGGCACTACACCGATATCTACATTATAGCCCCTGCCACGCAATTCGTTATAAATCAGGTTTTCCATAAGATGCGTTTTCTCCACCTGTCGGAAATTAAGCAGGGCATTGCGCAAGCCAAGGTCGCTGAAATAGTATTTCAAAGGCGTACCGATATACCTTTTGCCTTTGACATCGTAACGATTCACTTGATCCACAAGAAAAGCATCGCAGAAGTAGCCAATGTAAGTTTTCAGCGTCGGAGCTCCGATAGAGACGTTTTTTACGGTTTTGAATGTATTGGAAAGTTTCTGCGGATTGGTAAGTCCGCCAATCCCGGAGGCGAGCATGGCGAGCAGTTCCTCCAGCTCTGCGCTGTTTTTCACGCGGTTGCGTTCAAGAATGTCAATGATATAGGTTTCTTTGAGCAAATCTTTCAGCACCGTCGACCGATATTCATCGTTGGGCTGCAAGGCCACCTGAGGCAGGCCGCCATATCGCAGATAGTGTTCCAGCGCATCTTCTTTCGACCCATTGTAAAACGTCATCAGTTCGGCAAACGATAGCGGCGAGATATGAATCTGCAATCCGCGCCCGCGAAATTCGGTAACGATGTCCTTTGACAAGAAACGGGCATTGCTGCCGGTCACATAAATATCTACATTCTCAATGTGCATCAACCCGTTCAGCACGTCCTCGAAATCACTGAGCAACTGCACTTCGTCGAGGATAATATAATAAACCCTGCCGTCATTTATCCGCTCTTTCACATAGTTGTAAAACACTTCTGGCACACGGTATCGCTTATTGGCAAAATCGTCGAATTGCATTTCTATGATATGCCCGGGATCTACGCCTTCATTCAGAAGCCGCTGCTTGAAAATGTTGAACAACAAGAAAGACTTGCCGCTTCTCCTTATTCCCGTAACGATTTTGACCAATCCGTTCAGTCTGCTGTCCAGCAATCGGGACAGGTATTTGTTTCTCTCGATAATCATATTGCATTAGGTTTTTGCGTAAATACGCATTTTTCTAATGCAAATATAATATGTTTCCCCCTGTTTTGCAAAGGATTTTTGCGTAAATACGCATTTTTCTAATGCAAAGCCCCCTTTCAATGATGCCCGCCCTGGCCGTTTGTGCTTTCTGCTTGATATTTTTTATTTTCAAGGAATTATTTTCCCCTTTCTCCTTGATATTTTTTCCTTTCCTATAAGAAAGTTTTTGTTACAAAGTTTGTAACACGTATTACAAACTTTGTAACATGTGTTAGAAACTTTGTAACAAGCGTTACAAACTTTGTAACAAACTTTTTCTGCGCAGATAGTGAAAAATGTCAGGCAGAAAGGAAGATTTTGCCCGGAGATAATGAAAAATGTCTTAGGTGAGCGTGAGCATTATCTTGTGTGATGGCGTTTGCCGCCTGCGCGGGAAGTAAATCTCGCATCGCGGGCCTTGCGCCCGCGATGAAGGGTTGTGAAGGGTTGAATGACGGGTTTGAAGTCCAAACCGTTCATTCGCAAACGCCTTACGTACAGACGAATAACTGTCAAGATGAAGGGTTGAAAGGTTTTTAGGGAGAAAAAATGCGTAACGCATGCGCGCGCGAGGCGGAAAGGTTTTGTCTTGACAGTTCGGGGCGGGCGTTCTGCATAACGCACATACCGCTCATTTATATTATACATAAATAACAAAACTTGGGGGGCAAAAATTTTTAGTGCAAAAAGTTTTTCGTAATTTTGCCTCGCATATAAGATAACGCGGCATCGCCGCAAACCTCTTACCGCAACAATCAACCCTAACTTATATATTTTTATGGCAACATTAGATCTTAGCAAGTACGGTATTACCGGTGCAACCCAGGTGCTGCACAACCCTTCCTACGAAGTGCTTTTTGAAGAAGAAACGAAAGCAGGCCTGGAAGGCTTCGACAAAGGTCAGGAAACAGAGCTCGGCGCAGTCAACGTGATGACCGGCGTTTACACCGGCCGCTCGCCCAAGGACAAGTTCTTTGTGATGGACAGCGTGAGCAAAGACACCGTTTGGTGGACTTCCGAAGAATACAAGAACGACAACAAGCCCGTGAGCGAAGCCACTTGGGCAGAGCTCAAGAAACTTGCCACCGCCGAGCTTTCCAACAAGAAGCTCTACGTGGTGGATGCCTTCTGCGGCGCCAACGAAGCAACCCGCCTCAAAGTGCGCTTCATCATGGAAGTGGCTTGGCAGGCTCACTTCGTGACCAACATGTTTATCCGTCCCACGATGAAGGAACTTTCCGATTTCGGAGAACCCGACTTCGTGGTATTCAACGCCTCTAAGGCTAAGGTTGAAAACTACAAGGAACTCGGCCTCAACTCCGAAACCGCCGTTGTGTTCAACCTCACGTCTAAGGAACAGGTAATCATCAACACGTGGTACGGCGGAGAAATGAAGAAGGGCATGTTCTCCATCATGAACTACCTCAACCCGCTCCGCGGCATCGCCTCCATGCACTGCTCCGCCAACACCAACAAGGAAGGCACGGACTCCGCTATTTTCTTCGGTCTCTCCGGCACGGGCAAGACCACGCTTTCTACCGACCCGAAGCGTCTGCTCATCGGCGACGACGAACACGGCTGGGACGACGAAGGCGTGTTCAACTACGAAGGCGGTTGCTACGCCAAGGTGATCAACCTCGACAAGGAAAGCGAACCCGATATCTACAACGCTATCCGTCGCGACGCCCTCCTGGAGAACGTTACGGTTGACGCTAACGGCAAGATCGACTTCGCCGACAAGAGCGTTACGGAGAACACCCGCGTGTCTTACCCCATCGAGCACATCGTGAACCGCGTGGCTCCCGTTTCCAAGGGCCCGCACGCTCATCAGGTGATCTTCCTTTCTGCCGACGCATTCGGCGTGCTGCCTCCCGTATCTATCCTCAACCCCGAGCAGACGAAGTACTACTTCCTCAGCGGCTTCACCGCCAAGCTCGCCGGCACGGAACGCGGCATCACCGAGCCCACGCCCACCTTCTCCGCTTGCTTCGGCGCAGCCTTCCTCAGCCTGCACCCCACGAAGTATGGTGAAGAGCTCGTTAAGAAGATGGAGAAAGTAGGTGCCAAGGCTTACCTCGTGAACACCGGCTGGAACGGCACGGGCAAGCGCATCTCTATCCGCGACACGCGCGGCATCATCGACGCTATCCTCGACGGCAGCATCGACAAGGCTCCCACGAAGACCATTCCTTACTTCGACTTCGTAGTGCCCACGGAGCTCCCCGGCGTAGACCCCGCTATCCTCGACCCGCGCGACACGTACGACTGCGCTTGCAAGTGGGAAGAGAAGGCTAAGGACCTCGCCGCCCGCTTCATCAAGAACTTCGCCAAGTTTGAGGGCAACGCCGCCGGCAAGGCACTCGTGGCCGCCGGTCCGAAACTCTAATAACGGATATCAGGACACAATTGATAAAACGAAAAGCCTCGCACGCCTCAATCAGGGCAGTGCGGGGCTTTTTTGATGTTTTGGCTTTTTACAAAAGCATCTTCATAGAGCGGGGTGCCGTGTAAAAATGCGCGTGCACTACATTGCCCAGAAAGGGCTTAATAACCCAGCACAGGGGCTTGCCCCTGTGGAAAGACGATAGCATACGTTTGCCCCTGTAAGGGGCTTATAATTAGAACTTAATAAAGTTGCTCTTTTAATTATAAGCCCCTTACAGGGGCAATCGTACTTGCAACGCTATACGTAGGGGCAAGCCCCTACGCTAATTTATTTTCCCCTTACAGGGGATACATCTACAACAATATTCATTTTGACACACCCTCCT
>JBJEAH010000185.1:0-6942 GCA_051868815.1 Alloprevotella sp. | reverse complement strand
TCAACGACAGTTTCTTCAACAACATTGCCTTCGGCGTGGACAATGCCACAATGGAGCAAGTGGTGGAAGCCGCAAAGATTGCCAACGCCCACGACTTTATCATGGAAAGCGAGCAGGGCTACGACACGAAAATCGGCGACCGCGGCTGCCGCATCTCCGGCGGCCAGCGCCAACGCATCTCCATTGCCCGCGCCATTCTGAAAAACCCGGCAATCCTAATCCTCGACGAAGCCACCTCGGCACTCGACACGGAGAGCGAACGACTCGTGCAGGAAGCTCTCGAGCGGCTGATGAAGACGCGCACCACGATTGCCATCGCCCACAGGCTTTCCACGATTAAGAACGCCGACGAAATATGCGTGCTTTATGAAGGCCGCATCGTGGAACGAGGCACGCACGAAAGCCTTATCCAACTCAATGGCTACTACAAGCGGCTGCACGATATGCAGCAATTGTAAAGCCCCAACGATTGGGAATAAAATGTAAACGCTTGCATAGCAATTACTATATTACATTTTTTTGCGTTGATAAATGTTACAAGCCATGTTTGAAGGTATTTTGATTTTCATACTAAGAGCCATAACGCTGGTTGTCTGCTGCCTGTTCCTGGCTGCCCCGTTCCTGCTTGCGCTTAGGTTTTTAGTGGCATTTATCCACGATTTCCTTTCTCATCGCCAAAAAAGTTTAGAGAGGAAAATATGAAGCACCTGCGATATCTGGCGCAGCAATTCCTGCTGCTATTACTGACATTCGTTGCAGCCAAGCCGCTCTTCTTGCTTTTCAACGGCGGCGCAGCGCATCCCTATGAGTTTGGGGATGTTATTGCCGTGATGTGGCACGGTCTGCCGCTCGACATAGCCGCTACGGGCTATGCCGTTATTCCCTATTATTTATTATTGTGCATTGGCATTTGGGTGAAGCTTCCGCTCAAATGCCTCAATATTTATTACCGCTCGGTCAATACGCTGCTCGCCGTGCTGCTTGCGCTCGTCTTCGTGGCCGACACGGTGCTCTATTCATTTTGGGAGTTCAAGCTCGACGGCACCGTGTTCAACTACATCAGCCAGCCCGGCGGTGCGCTCCAAAGCGTCAGCCCGCTATATGCCGCTGGCGTGGTGGCGGCGTTTGCGATAACCGCAGCCGCTTTGTGGATGGTGTAAGACCGTTTCCGTCCGAAGAAAACTCTGCCGCGCGAGCGGCGGCGCGTGGCATCTTCCCTGCTCATGCTGCTTTGCGGTGGCCTGCTCTTTCTCGGCATTCGCGGCGGCGTGGGACGGAGCACAGCCAACGTGGGTATGGTGTATTACAGCACCGACCAATTTCTGAACCACGCTGCCATAAACCCCGCTTTCAGCCTCCTCTCCACGCTTTCCGCCGGCAAGGACTACGCCTCTGAGTGCGACTTTTTTGAGGAAGAGGAGCGGGCAAGGCTGTTCGATGCCTTGCAATTCGGCGGCGACGATACCGACACGGACAGTCTGCTCACTACCCGCCGCCCCAATATTATTATGATATTGATGGAAGGCTGCGGCGCAACGTTTGTCGAAAGTCTTGGCGGCGAGCCGGGCGTTACGCCCTGCCTCAACGCTTTGGCAAAGGAGGGCGTGCTGTTTACGCAGTGCTATGCCAATTCCTTCCGCACCGACCGCGGCACGCTGTGCACTCTGAGCGGCTATCCCTCTTTCCCCGATTTCAGCGTGATGAAGCAGCCGCGCCTCTGCCGCCGCCTGCCCTCGATTGCAGCCTCGCTCGCCCGGGCGGGCTACGCCACGGAGTTTCTCTACGGCGGCGACATCAATTTCACGAAAATGAAAGGCTATTTGAGCGCTACGGGGTTCGAGACGATTTTGGGCGACACGCATTTTCCGCTCGAAGTGCGCCGCACGCACGCTTGGGGCGTGACGGACGGCATCGTGCTTGACACGCTCTTCAACCACGTCATCACGCCTGCGCCCGGCGGCAAACCAAAGTTTACGGTGTGCCTCACGCTGGCGAGCCACGAACCTTGGGCGGTGCCGTTTGAGAAATTCCCCGACAACATGCACACCAATGCCATGGCCTATCTCGACGACTGCATCGGCCGCTTCGTGCAACAGTTGCGCGGCACGCCCGAGTGGAGCAACACGCTCTTGGTTCTTCTCCCCGACCACGGCATCGGTTATCCTGCCGACATCACGCCGCCCGACCCGCGCCGCTATCACATTCCCCTCATTTGGGCAGGCGGCGCATTGGTCAAGCCTATGCGTTACGAGAAGGTGTGCAACCAGTCCGACCTCGCCGCCACGCTCCTCGCGCAGCTGCGCCTGCCGCACGCCGACTTCCAGTTCAGCCGCAACGTGCTCGCCCCGTCGTACACGCGCCCCACGGCGTTCCATTCGTGGAGCGAAGGCATCGCGTGCGTTGATTCTGCCGGCTGCACCGTGTGGCACTTGGCTTCGGAGCACGTGATTTGGGACAAGCCCGCCCCTTCTGCTTCCCGCCTCAATGCCGCCAAGGCCTATTGGCAGACGGCTTACGATGAAGTGGGGAGATTAAATAAAGAATGATTAGTAAACAAGACAGGTTACCATATAAAATATAATTAGTAAAACATTTGGATATTGTAGGATGCACTACATTTCTGTCTCGTCTACTCGTTTACTTGTAAACTCGTTTACTAATTCCACAGAATAAGCGATGCAAAATAGTAAGATACTCATCACCGGTGCCAGCGGCTTTATCGGCAGTTTCCTTGTAGAGCGCGCCTTGGCGGAAGGCATGGACGTGTGGGCAGCCGTGCGCCCGTCAAGCAGCCGCCGCTACCTCACCGATCCGCGCATTCAGTTTATCGAACTTGATTTCAGTTCGGAAGAAAAGATGACGCAGGCACTCGCCGCGCACGTGGCGGCGCATGGGGTGTGGCAATATGTGATCCACGCCGCCGGTGCCACAAAATGCCGCCGCGAGGCCGATTTCTTCAAAATCAACACCGAGGGCACCGCGCTCTTTGCGCAGTCGCTCCTTGCCACAGGCGCACTGAGCGGCCGCTTCGTATTTATCAGCAGCCTCAGCGTGTGCGGCCCGCTTTACGAAGACAGCGGCCGCTCCATCTGCGCCGCCGACACGCCGCAACCCAATACCGCCTACGGGCGTTCCAAGCTCGAAGCCGAGCAACGGCTGGCGCAGATTGAAGGACTGGACTACATCGTGCTGCGCCCCACGGGCGTTTACGGTCCGCGCGAGAAGGACTACGCCATGATGGCCGACAGCATTCGCCGCCACGTGGACTTTTCCGTAGGTTTCAAGCCGCAGGTACTTACCTTCATCTACGTGAAAGACCTCGTGACCGCCGCTTTCCTCGCCCTCACGCGGGGCACATCAGGCCGCGCCTACTTCCTAACGGACGGCAAAGAATATTCCAGCCGCGACTTCTCACTGCTTATTCAAAAGCGGCTCGGCATCCGCTTCGTGCTCCACATCACCGCCCCCCTCTGCGTGCTTTGGCTCGTGAGCCGCGCGGCGGAATGGATAGCAGCGCGGCTGGGCACGCTCTCCACGCTCAACTCCGACAAATACCGCATCATGAAGCAGCG
The DNA here is from genome assembly GCA_051868815.1 of Alloprevotella sp. Classification (GTDB taxonomy): domain Bacteria; phylum Bacteroidota; class Bacteroidia; order Bacteroidales; family Bacteroidaceae; genus Alloprevotella. The sequence continues at coordinate 3,370 of JBJEAH010000185.1, read as the reverse complement.
CAACTGGTGCTGCGACATCACGCCCGCCGTCCAGGAACTGGGCTATAAGCCCGCCTACGACCTTAGCCGCGGCGTGGAGGAAACTTTCAGCCCCAAGGCATAGGCCTCTCTAACTTCTTTGCATAAGATAGGCTGCGGCTCGGCAATTAAAGTAAACTTTATTGCGCTCACCTTGCACTATCTTTGAATTCTATCAGAGAATATATAATAAATGACAGAACATATCGAAAACATGAAAAGACGCCCCGGGCTTTTGGCCATCGAATGGGTCACACTGATCTACACGCTCTTCACCGCCGCCCTCGTGCTGCTGCTCTGGCGTGAGTTTCGCGACCCTTGGCAGCTCCTCACTGGGCGCGCCTTCGTGCTCGGCGGCATGGCGCTGCTCTTCGGCTTCCACCGCCTGCGCCCCAACCGCTACACGCTCTTCCTGCGCAACCTGTACCCGCTCACGCTCTTGGGCTACTGGTATCCAGACACCTACGAGTTTTGCCAAATCTTCCCCAACCTTGACCATGTGTTTGCCGCCGCCGATGCCGCCCTCTTTGGCTGCCAGCCTTCGATAGAGATGAGCGGATGGCTGTCGGGCAAGGTATGGAGCGAATTGTTCCACCTCGGATATTTTTCCTACTATCCGCTCATTGCCCTCGCCGTGCTCTCGCCGCTCGGTAGGGGTGTATTGCATACGCCCGCCCCCGAACGTGAAAGGCTGGCCGAAAACCGCAGCGAGTTTGAACGCAGTGCATTCATCGTGCTCACGGCATTTTTCCTTTATTATCTCATCTACCTCTTCTTGCCCGTTGCCGGCCCCCAATATTACTTCCACGCCGTTGGCGAGGATATTATCAACGCCGGCCACTTCCCGCAACTGGGCGACTACTTCCGCACCCACACGGAACTGGCCGCCTCGCCCGGTCCCGACGGTTTCTTCCGCTCGCTGGTAGAAAGCACGCAGCAGTCGGGCGAACGCCCCACGGCGGCTTTCCCCTCTTCCCACGTAGGCATGAGCACGGTGCTGCTCTTCCTCCTGTGGCGCACGGGGCGGCCGCTCTTCTGGTGCGCCCTGCCATTCTACGTGTTCCTCTGCGGCGCTACGGTCTACATTGAGGCACACTACCTCATCGACGTATTCGGCGGCTGGGTGTCTGCCGTTATCTTCTACCTCGTTTGCAGCAAACTATGGCTGCGCGTGGCGCACCTCGGACACAGATCATTATCAACAACAAAATAATCTTTTTTATGAGAAAAATTCTTTTCACCCTCCTTGCCCTGCTTTCCTTGGGCCACGCCTCGGCGCAAAACGGCGGCATCTCCCCCGAAATGCTCAGCGATATCCGCAAAGCCTGTCCCGCCACCGCCGAGACGCGCGCCCTGCGCAACGCCCTTGCCGGCACGAGCATCAACCAACTCGCGCTCGCGGCTGAAAATCCCGCGCTCACCGACACGTATTTCTCCAACGAGGTGCCCTCGAAAGGCGTGACCGACCAAAAGTCCTCCGGCCGCTGCTGGCTCTTCACGGGCCTCAACGTGTTCCGCGCACGCATGATCAAGAAATACGAACTCGGCAAGTTTGAGTTTTCTCAAAGCTATTGCTTCTTCTACGACCAGCTCGAAAAGGCCAACCTCTTCCTGCAAGCCACGATCGACAACGCCAAGAAGCCGATGGACGACAAGACGGTGGAATGGCTCTTCAAGAACCCGCTCTCCGACGGCGGCACCTTCTGCGGCGTGCAGGACGTGGTGACGAAATACGGCCTTGTGCCTGCCGAAGTGATGCCTGAAAGCTTCGCCGCCAACAACACCTCGCGCATGAGCGACCTCATCGCCCTCAAACTGCGCGAATACGGCCTTGCGCTCCGCGCCGCCGTGGCGAAAGGCGAGAAACCCGCCGCCCTGCAAAAGCGCAAGACGGAAATGCTCGCCACCGTGTACCGCATGCTGACCATTTGCCTCGGCACGCCGCCCGCAGAGTTCACGTGGACACGCAAGGACGCATCGGGCAAGCCCGTAGAGACCAAGACCTACACGCCGCTCTCGTTCTACGAGACCTATGTGGGCGACGACTTGAAGAACAACTACATCATGGTGATGAACGACCCCTCGCGCCCCTACCACAAGACCTACACCATCGAGTACGACCGCCACTCTTACGACGGCTGCCAGTGGACGTACGTCAACCTCCCCATGGACGAAATCAAGCCCCTCGCCATCGCCTCAATCAAGGACAGCACGATGCTCTATTTCTCTTGCGACGTGGGCAAATGCTACAACTCCAAGACGGGTATCCTCTCGCTCGGCAACTACAACTACGCCGACCTCTTCGGCACGGACTTCCCGATGAACAAGGCCGACCGCATCCGCACCTTTGCCTCCGCCTCTTCCCACGCCATGACGCTCATGGCCGTCGACCTCAATGCCGAGGGCAAGCCTACGAAGTGGAAAGTGGAAAATTCTTGGGGCCCGTCCGCCGGTTATCAGGGACACATCATCATGACCGACGAGTGGTTCGACGAATATATGTTCCGCCTCGTAGTGGACAAGAAATACGTGCCCGCCTCCGTGCTCGACCTCTTGAAACAGAAGCCCACGGTACTCCCCGCTTGGGACCCGCTCTTTGCGGAGGATAAATAATAAAAACAAAAGCCATGCAAAAAATCGGCGTATATCTATCTTCTAAATCCGATGTGCCCGCCGCCTACCGCAAGGCGGCCGAAGACGTGGGCGCATGGCTGGGGCGCACAGGGCGCACGCTGGTCTACGGCGGCGCACGCAAGGGCATGATGGAAGTATTGGCGCAGGCGGCGCACGACGGCGGCGCACGCATCTACGGCGTAGTGCCCGACATTCTCTACCGGCGCAACCTCGTGAGCGACCTCCTGGACGTGACGTTCCGCTGCGCCGACCTGCACGACCGCAAGGCCATCATGATGCGCGAGAGCGATGCCCTTGTGGTGCTGCCCGGCGGCATCGGCACGCTCGACGAACTCTTCACCGCCCTCGCCACCGCCACCATCGGCATCGGCCGCCTGCCCGTTGTGCTTTACAATGCCGGCGGCTGCTGGGACAATCTGCTCGAAACGCTCGGCCGCCTGAAAGCCGACGGACTTATCTCCGAAGACTTCGCAGAACTCTTCACCGTGACCGACAATATCGAAGGTTTGGAAAGCGCGTTGGCATAGCCGCGTCTATCTGCCGGCCATTGTCACCCACACCGTCTATACTATCTCGGAAGAAATGAAAATTTCTTCCGAGATATTTTTTTTGCGCCCCCTTATGATTTTCATGCCAACGGATAAAATCTTTATTCAAAACTTTTGAATATGTGTTCAGAACTTTTGAATATATGTTCAACACCGCTGAATAAGATCGG
>JBJEAH010000184.1:0-7021 GCA_051868815.1 Alloprevotella sp. | reverse complement strand
TCTCGCCACGGCTCACCTGATGATGAGCCTCGTGATGTTCCGCTTTGCGCGGCGCAGCGTCAACTATCTGTCGCAGGCCTGGATCATGCTCCTTATCTGCCTGATGTACTGCGGCGCACTCTTCTTCGTCTTCACCCGCGAAATCCCCTCGCTGGGCTTCCTCCACCCCGCTTTGCTCATCTACCTGCTTGCCTGCTCCTACCTCCAAAGCATCTATCCCTTGGGGCTGTGCATGCCCGGCTACCTGCAATGGGGCAGAATGTGGAAATACGCCGCGCCGGCGCTGGCACTCATATTTATATATATATTGGGTGCGCTGCTCGGCAGCGGCTTTGCCCGCGTGTACGAGCTGAGCGATGTGGGGCAATACCTCCTCAGCGGCGATATCCTGCTGCGCTTCGCCACCTTGGGGCTTTCGGGCTACTACATTGCCAACATCTTTTTCCTGCCCCACCGCCTGATGCGCCGGTTCGAGTTGCCGCGCGACCTCATTGCCTACGGCGCGGCGTTGGGCATCGTGAGCGTCTTCTTCGTAATCCTCACGCTCAATTTCAACCTCATCGGGCTGACGGTTTATATCCTGCTTTTCACCACGGTGAACATGTTTCTCTTTTTCAGAATCATGCGCCCCGTGCTCGACTCTATGTCCTATCCCGTTATCCGCGAGATAGAAACGCCGCCCACGGCGGCAGAACTCACGATTTCCGAGAATGACGACTTCAACCGCGCCAACCTTGTGCGTTTCGAGGCGTTGGAATATCTCATGCAAAAGGAGAAGCCCTTTACCGATGTGCTTTTCACGCGCGACAAGCTTTGCCGCCTCTCCGGCTTCAACCGCCACCTCGTGCTGCAATGCCTGCGTTCGCAGGGTTACAACGATGTCCACGAATACATCAGCCGTTACCGTGTGGCGGAGCTGCGCAAGATGATAGACGAGGGCGCAATCACCGACCTTCGGCAGGTGGACCGCGTGGGTTTCCGCACGCTTAAGACGGCCGCCGGCTGTTTCGAGCGTTACGAAAACCTTTCCTTGCCCGATTATTTGCAAAGCGTGCGCAAAAAGTGAGGCGTATGTTTCGTTGGTAAATGCATTTCACCCTAAATTACACAAATAACTTCCGAAAAGTGTATGGTTTCTACACAAATCGGAAGTTGTTAGTGTGTTTCGCAATGTCAGCAATAGAAATAAACGGCTATAAAACAATCGCCCCGACAGGCATTTGCTTGTCGGGGCGGTTTGTTTGTAGCGCGACCAGGGATTGAACCAGGGACCTCATGATTATGAATCATGCGCTCTAACCAGCTGAGCTATCGCGCCGCATTTATGTAGGCGTTTCCGCCGTTTTGCGGTGCAAAATTATGCTTTTGTTTTGAATTGGCAAAGGCATTGCCCGCTTTTTTGCTGACAAAGTGCGAATTTTCTTGGAAAATAGAGTTTGCCTTGATGGATATATATAAAACAGGTGCGTCAAATGTTTGGCGCACCTGTTTTTGCGTTATGCCGTCAATCGGTCTTTATCTTACCAAAACCTTCTTGCCGTTCTTGATATACACGCCGGGCACAGCGGTGTCGGAAACGCGGCGGCCGGAGAGGTCGTAGAGGGCGTTGTCCTCGGGCAGGGCAGGGGCGGGGATAAAGTTGATGCCCGTCGGGGTGTATTCGCTGGGAATGGGGTGGAACGGCTGCTCTTCCGTAAACTTGTAGCGGCCGTCGGAAGCCCAGTCGAGACTCATTCGCACGAAGCGGAGCACGTAGTTCGAGGCGTTGTAGTAGCCGTCCTCCTCGTAGTACACGCCGAGCGTGCCGTCGGGCAGCACCACTGCCGTGCTATAACCTGAGCCCCAGGGGCAAATGGTCTTGGGCGTGCCGAAGGTTTCGCCTTCGTCGGTGGAGAGGCAGATGCTCACGTTGGTGCGGGCGGTCGAACTGTTGGGCAGCGTTTCGAAGGCGATGTTCCAGGGGTTGCCGTCGAGCGTGGAGCACCACGTCATGTATTCGCCGTCGCAGGCCACGCCGCTGATGCCGGAGGTGAAGCGCGTTTGCGGCGCATAGTGCCAGGTCTGTCCGTTGTCGCTCGTCACGTTGTGGAAGTTGTAGCCCGTGGCGCGCACGAAGATAGAGAGGTCGCCGTTGTTGCGCTCGAGCGTCTTAGGCTCGTCGGCCGAGGTGGTGCCGCTCGTGCCCTGCACGCTCCACGTCTGTCCGTGGTCGAAGCTCATGAAGAAGAAGAAGTTTTGCGAATTGTCTTCCTGGCGGTTCACGAAGCTCGACACGAGCGTGCCGTCGCGCTTCTGCAGGGCTGCGCCCGAACCGGAGAAGCCGCCTTTCCACGTGGCGTTGGGGCTGCCCGTGCCGTAGAGACTCTTCGTGTGGTCTGCGGGCGTGCTCCATGTTTCGCCGCCGTCTTCGCTGATGATGGTCTTCCAGAGCATCGGCTGCGCTGCGGTGGATGCCCAGAAGCCGCTGCCGTAAGTGCCGGCGGAGGTCATGATGCCGATGATGTTGCCGTTGGTGCGGTCGGTCACGATAGAGGCGTCGCCGTGGCCGTATGCGCCGCCGAGTTCGGCAGTGCCTGCCACGCGCACGGGCTGCGTCCAGCTCTTGCCGAGGTCGTCGCTGTATTGCGCCACTACGTACACCTGGTTGGGCAGGTCGCCGTTGTGCTGCAGGCGGTCATCGGTGAGCGTCACGAGGCGGTCCACGATGCGGCCGTCGTCCAATTTCTTCTTCACTGTCGTGATGGCGGGAATGCGATAGTACTGCGAGCCGCAGTCGTAAGGCATCAGCACGGCGCTTTCAGAAAGGAAGATCGTAACGGCGTGGTCAGGGTTGCCGTTAGCCTCGGCGTGCTCTGCGCCGTCGATCGTGTAGGCCGTGATTGCGGCATCCACGGTGTGGCCCTCTGTGGCGGTCTCGGCAATGTCGTAGGCAATCCACACGTAGTTTTCGCCCGGCGTGAGCGCGTGTGTGCCCGTCACGGTGAACGTGCCGTCGGCGGCCACGTCGGTAGCCGTGCCGAAGAGCGTGCCGTTGCTCTCGCGCCATGTCATCAGGTTCTCCTCGTCCACGAAGAGCTCGCGGGCGTTGGAGGCGATATATACCTTCACGGCGGCTACGTCGGCCTTGTCGGTGGCGATGACGCGGCCTTTCACGGCCTGCAGCTCGTTGGAGCCTTCCACGCCGTTCACGCGGATAGCGGCGCGCACGATGGGCTGGTTCTTGTTGCCGATGCCGGTCGTCACCTTGCCCTGCTTCACGGTTGAGGAGGCTACCGTGGCTTCGGGGTGGCTCATGTCTACCTTCTCAAACTTCCAGAGCGAAGCCCCGTCGGCGGCTGCCGCCCAGCGCACGATGACTGCGCCGGCCTCCTGCGCATGGAGTTCCGTGGCGGTGTCTTTGATGATATAATAGTCGTAGGCTTCGGAGATGCTATATATATAATTGGGTGTGTCGCTCTTGCCGAACTGCGTGCTCGAACCCGTGCCGCTGCCGGCCGTGCCCACATACACGCCATCGTAGTTCTTAATGGCGAGTTTGCCGTCCTGCTCCCAGAAGCTCCACACGCGGTCGGAGGAGAACGCCTTGTCGCCGAAGCGCATGCGGTCGATGGAGCTGTCGTAGTACATCACCTTGCCGGTGCAATACGCCTTGGTGGAAGCGTTGGTGATGTAGTACCAATGCACGTTGCCCTCGGTGCTGATTGTCGGGAGCGAGAGGGGTTCGGCCAGTTTCACCTTCACGGTGAAGTCAGAGAGCACCACGCCCTGCAAGTTCGTTCCCGAGAGGGTGAACGCCACGCTCGCCTCGGAGAGGCCTGTCTGGCTGTGCGTCTGCGCCGTGGTGGAGGTGGTGTAGCTCGGGCCGCCGGTGATGGCGAGGGTCAGGCCCGTGGTGTGGCCGTTGTTGGCGAAGGTGAAACTGTAGCTGTCTATCACGTAGCCCGCGGGCGCGGCGATTGTGTAGGTGGCATTGGTCGAAGAGCCTGAGAAAAGCTGCACGTTGTTGTCCTTCCAGTTCATGTTGTTGGCATTCGCCGTGAAGGTGAGCTGCGGCGTGGCAGAGCTTTTCCATACAGAGTTGTACGTAGCGTTTTCCGTCGTGCCGTTGTAGAGCGAACCGTTGGGCTTGTCGATGGTATAGGTCAGCTCGGCGGCGGGCTCGTCGGGCTCCGGGGCATCTTCGATGAGGAATTGGCAGCCCGTGTCGCTGCGGTCGCTGCCGAGGCTGCTCTCGGAGCTCCAGTTGTAGATTTTATAGTTGAGGCCGGCCTGCGTCTGGTTGAGCTGCACCGTGCCGCTGCTGATGATGTAGTAGCCTTGCGTGTCGGCATAGCTCAGCGTCCAGCCTGCTGAGGGCTGCGTCGTGGCGGTCTGGATTTGGGAGTTGTAGGCGGCGGAAGGGCTGAGGTACGTGCCGTGCTGGCGGTTGATGATGTCGAATGTGCCGTCCGTGCGCTTCACGAATTTCCACATCGAAGCGGCAGAGGAGGCGGTGCTGTTCGACCCCACCACGCCTGCTGCGCCGGCAGCCGGGGCGGATACGTAGTAGTCGGGCGAGCGCAGCGAGCGCATCTGATACCAGTGCTCGTCGGCCGCCGTGCTCTCGGCGGGCAGGTTGATTGCCTCGGCCAAAGCAGTGCGCAGGGCGCTTGCCATGTTGGCAGCTTCTGTTTCAGAGATGGAGGCGTGGGTGAGCAGTTCATAGGCTTCCTCTGCCTTGGCATTGAAAGCCGCCATGCCGGCTTCGCCATATTGCCCCATGCCTTCGCCCGTCGGGGCAACATCCCCGGCAGTCAGTGCCTGCCCGATAGCGTTGCGGCGGTCGGCCTGTCGGATGTTTTCGGCAGCGGTCTCTTCCGACATCACGTTGAAGGTCAGATCCGGCATATCACTGGCGAAGACGTCCTTGATGATGTTCGCCATTTTCACGTAGCCCAGACCGTAGAGATAGTTCGTGTCCTTGATGTAGTCGGTGTTGGCCACGTCGCCGTTGAGGAAGGGCGTGTAGCAGTCAATGTATCTCACCTGATCCGGACCCCAAGTTGAGAGGAATGTGTTGAACGGGACGATGCGGGTGGTGTTGACGGTGGCGTCGTTCGTCGGGTGCAGTCCGATCGTATAGATTCTGGCGCTGGCACAGTACGACATGATTTCCTCCACCAGCCGAATGTAGTTCAACTTCACGGTTTCCATGTCGTCCGTCCCCAATACGTCGGAGGTTCCGGCATAGATCAAAACGGCTCGCGCCTCTTCCTTTTCCACGTACTGCACTTGGGTAAGGGTCGCATTGGCTATTTTGCGTGCGTCTTCAAGAGTCAGTCCGCCGTAGCCCCAGCCGGAGCCGCGGTTCTTGATGCGGGTGCTGCCGAAGAGTTCGTTCCATTCGCCCGTCTTCACTTCACCGTCGCCGAAGAAGAGAATGTCGTTGTCACTTTGCTTGTAGGGCAGCACGCTGAAGTAGGTGGCGCGCATTCCGTGCACGCCCGAGAGACCGCCGTTGAGCTGGGTTTCGGAAACGTTGTAGGGATAGATCATGTGGGCAGTAAACTCCCCGTCGTCCATCAAGTATCTCCCCCGAAGGGCTTCGTTCCATTTCTGATAGGAAGCGGCGGTGAGGTGGAGGTTGTCATAGCTCCAGACGCCGCCGGAAGCCACGTCGCTCAGCAGGTCGTAGAAGTCCACATATTTCAGCCAGTCCTCGCCGGTCTCGTCCACAAAAGCCTTCACCAGGCGGTTCGTTTCGAGCCAACGCTCTGCGGGGCGGTTGGGCGTGTTGTTGTTGAGGATGCTGTAGAGATAGACCTTCGTCTCCGGGCAGCGTTTGTGTACGCGCCTTGCGATGCTCTTCACGTAGGCCAGCACCTGCTCCGGCTGGAAGTCCAGCCCTCCGCTGGTGGCGATGTCGTTCGTGCCGATCATCATGAAGAATTTCTTCGGCTTGTTGATGAGATAGCTCTCGAGGTTGTCGCTCTGCTCGGTAGAGAAGGTGCCCGAGTTTCCTCGGTTCACAATCGGGAGCGGGGTGCCTTCGTCGGTGCGGAACGTTTCGACCCATGGGTGCATGTCGGTGATGCTGTTGCCCACAAACACGATGCTTCCCTCAGCAGGCGGAAGCACTTTGAACAGGTCGTACCGATGCTTTCGGAACGGCTCGTCGGCCCACGCGGCGGCAAAAGCGAGGAGCGCCGCGAAGAGCAGGGTAAATGTCTTTTTCATGATAGGTTAGGGATAAAAATTAATTGTGAGAATTAATAGAACGATTTCGTTAAGCCAAAAGACCAAAGAGAATTTATTGGCTTTGGCTTGGCGAAATCGTTATAAATCTTATGGCATCTTTTACCGCTCTGTCAAATGCGACGCTCTGCCCGGGAACCGTAATGAAAAGATGTACGGTTCCTTCATATTCTATCCTTTGAATCTTTCCGTGCATTCTATCTGCAAGTTCCAATCCTTGATCACGCAGAATATCTCTTTCTGCAGCAATGAGCAAGGTTCTTGGAAGCCTATTCAACTCATCATCGCCACACAGGCCTACGCTGATGGCTGAACTGCGGCTGTTGGCATTAATGGTGTACGCCCGATTGAAAGCGTTCATGATTTCAGCGTCCAGTCCGAAGCCTTCACCATATTGTTTCCATGATTCCGAACCATCGTCAAAAGCCTTAGTCACAGGGTAGAACAGAAGCAAGGATTCTATTTTGCCGCGGCATGCCTCTGACAAAGCTGTCGCCAATGCAAGGTTACCTCCAGAACTGTCACCGCCAACGGTGATGTGGTTGACATCGATATGCAACTCCGTAGCATGATTTATTATATAACTGACGGCTGCAATACAATCATTCAGGCCTTCGGGATAAGGGTGTTCCGGAGCCAAACGATAGTCAAGGGCTATGACCCGCATTTCTCCTGATGCAGCCATGGCATCACAGAATCTACCACAACTGTTGATACTGCCAAACGTCCAGCCTCCCCCATGCAGATACAATAAAACTGGAAGGCAACTATCTTGACTGCCCTTGGG
>JBJEAH010000183.1:0-7049 GCA_051868815.1 Alloprevotella sp. | reverse complement strand
CTAATTTATTTTCCCCTTACAGGGGATACATCTGCAACAATATTTATTTTGACACGCCCCTCGCTTAATTTATGGCCCGCACAAAAAAGATGGCGAAAAGTTGGCGTTTCTGCGCAGAAAGATGTAATTTTGCTCACATCGATAAAGCAAATGCAACAGATGTTTGACGAAATTGCCCGCGACATTGAGGCGGGACGCACCGCCGAGGCTTTGCAAAAGGCCGGCCGGCTGCACGCCGCAGAGCCTGCGGACAAGGCGAGGCTCTACTATCTCGAAGGGCGCGCCTATATGAAACGCTCGCAGTGGACGGAGGCGATAGGCTGCTTCCTCAAATCGGAAGAGCTCGACCCCGAAGGCCCGGCCGCCGAGAGCAAAAGAATGTTGCAGGACATTCTCGATTTTTACAACAAAGACATGTATAACCAATAAATACCGCGAAAAAGGGGACTGCTGCCGCCGAAGCATCGGACGGCTGCCGCCCCTTTCGCCGTTTTTATTACAAAACAAAAAGACATTCTGCTATGGCAAAAATGAAAGGAGCTGTCGTGGTGAACGTGGAACGCTGCAAGGGCTGCAACCTTTGCGTCGTGGCGTGCCCCACGAATACGCTGGCACTTACCACCGACGAGGTGAACCACAGGGGCTACGCCTATTGCCGCGAAGTGAACGATACGTGCATCGGCTGCGCCTCGTGCGCCATTGTGTGCCCCGACGGGTGCATCTCCGTGTACAGGGTGAAAGAAGATTAGCACACATTATTATATATATATAGTCTCTATCGAAAATATAGCCTCTATCATTTTAATTCCATAAAAAGACTATGAAAGAAGAAAACGAAATACTCTTGCTCAAAGGCAACGAAGCCATAGCCCACGCCGCCATACGCTGCGGCTGCGACGGCTATTTCGGCTATCCCATTACGCCGCAGAGCGAGGTGCTCGAAACGCTCGCCGCGCTCGAACCGTGGAAAACCACGGGCATGGTGGTGCTGCAGGCGGAGAGCGAGGTGGCGAGCATCAATATGCTCTACGGAGGCGGCGGCACGGGCAAGCGCGTGATGACCTCCTCGTCAAGTCCCGGCGTGGCGCTGATGCAGGAAGGCATCAGCTATATGGCGGGCGCGGAAATCCCCGGCCTGATCGTGAACGTGCAGCGCGGCGGCCCCGGTCTCGGCACTATCCAGCCCTCGCAGAGCGACTACAACCAAGCCACGCGCGGCGGCGGCAACGGCGACTACAACGTGATTGTGCTGGCACCGGCCTCGGTGCAGGAAATGGCAGACTTTGTGGACCTTGCCTTCAGCCTCGCCTTCAAATACCGCACGCCCGCCATAATACTCTCCGACGGCGTGATCGGGCAGATGATGGAAAAGGTGGTGTTGCCGCCTTACAAGCCCCGCCGCACGGAAGAGGAAATCGTGAAGGAATGTCCCTGGGCAGCCAATGGGCACGGGCTGAAAGGCAGAAAGCCCAACGTGATTACCTCACTCGAGCTCGATCCCGCCGAAATGGAGCAGAAAAACGAGCATCTTCAGGCGAAATACCGAGACATTCAGGGCAACGAAGTGCGCTTTGAGGAAACAAACCTCGAAGATGCCGACCTCGCCATCGTGGCGTTCGGCTCGGCAGCCCGCATCTCCTACAAGGCCATGGAGAACGCCCGTGCGCAGGGCATCAAGGTGGGGCTGTTCCGCCCCGTCACCCTCTGGCCTTTCCCCGAAAAGGAAATCGCCGCGCTGTCGCGCCGCGTGAAAGGCCTGCTCGTGGTGGAAATCAATGCAGGGCAGATGGTCTACGACGTGAAGCTCGCCGCCGAGGGTCGCATCCCCGTGGAGCACTACGGGCGCTTGGGCGGCATCGTGCCCAGTCCCGACGAAATTGTGGACGCGCTTAAAAAACTCACGGACTGATGCAGGAAGAAAACGACATACTCGAACGCCTCAAGCACCCCGAGCGGGAGCCGGAGCGGAGAAAGATGACGCGCAACCTCTTTATCCGCAACGTGCTCAACAGCGTATTCATTCTCATGGCCTTGGTGGCAATGGTGGGTTTGCTCATCGTGAAGCAACAGCCCTACTTGATGTGGTGCTACTGGCTCGGCCTCTTTGCCGTAGTAGTGAAGATGGTGGAAGTGACGCTGCGTCTGCCGGGCATGAAAAAGTGATTTGGTTCTCTCTATACAATATTATATATACTCGTCTGCTTGTTGACTCGTGTACTTGTTTACTTGTCAACTCGTTTACTACTAAAATACTATGACACGCGAAGAAATAATCCGTCCCGAGCATCTGGTCTACGAAAAGCCCGCATTGCTCAACGATGTGAATATGCACTATTGCCCCGGCTGCTCCCACGGCGTGATACACAAGCTCGTGGCAGAGGTGATTGCCGAGATGGGCATGGAAGAAAAGACCATCGGCATCAGTCCCGTGGGCTGCGCCGTGTTCGCCTATAAATACATCGACATCGACTGGCAGGAAGCCGCCCACGGCCGTGCGCCCGCGCTCGCCACTGCCTGCAAGCGCCTTTGGCCCGACCGCCTCGTGTTCTCCTATCAGGGCGACGGCGACATCGCCTGCATCGGAACGGGCGAAGCCATCCACGCGCTGAACCGCGGCGAAAACATCACGATGATTTTTGTGAACAATGCCATCTACGGCATGACGGGCGGGCAAATGGCGCCCACCACGCTTGTGGGCATGAAAACCGTGACCTGTCCCTACGGCCGCGACCCGCAGTTGCACGGCTATCCCCTCAAACTCACGGAAATAGCCGCCACGCTCGAAGGCACGGCCTACGTGACCCGTCAGAGCGTGCACAACGTGGCTGCCATACGCCGCGCCAAAAAAGCCATCCGCCACGCCTTCGAAAACTCTATGGAGGGCAAGGGCTCAAACCTCATCGAGTTTGTCTCCACCTGCTCCTCGGGCTGGAAGCTCTCGCCCGTGAAGGCCAACCAGTGGATGGAGGAACACATGTTTGAATATTACCACGTGGGTGACCTCAAAGATAGCCAGCGCAAGTAAAATCACTCGTCTACTCGTTTACTCGTCTACTAAAAAACTATGACACACGAAATATTGATTTCAGGCTTCGGCGGGCAGGGTGTGCTCTCAATGGGCAAAATCCTGGCGTATGCCGCACTTATGGAGGGAAAAGAAGTGACGTGGATGCCGGCCTATGGCCCGGAGCAACGCGGCGGCACGGCCAACGTGACCGTTATCGTGAGCGATGAAAAGATTTCCTCGCCCATTCTCAGCACCTACGACACCTGCATCGTGCTCAACCAACCCTCGCTCGACAAGTTCGAGAGCAAGGTGAAGCCCGGCGGCGACATCATCTACGACAGCTTCGGCATACTCGAACCGCCCACGCGCACCGACATCACCGCCTATCACATCGCAGCCATGGAAACGGCCGCAGAACTCAAAATGATGAAGTGCTTCAACATGTTCGTGCTCGGCGGACTGCTGAAAATACACCCCGTGGTGAAGATGGAAAGCGTGATGCTCGCCTTGAAGAAAACCCTCCCCGAACGCCACCACAACCTCCTGCCCGTCAACGAGCAGGCAATCCTTAAAGGACAAGAATTGATTAAGAAATAAAACCCCAATTTTATGGCAAACAAAAGACAATTCAAGAAACACGTGCATAACGTATGCGGCGACCTCTTCGCCGACTGCGTGGCTCTCACGATGTGCGGCGGCGACAACCGCGAAACGCTCGAAGGCCTCATGGCCGAGACGCTGGCTCTCAACAACGAGTTCACGGCACGCGCCTGCCACGTAGAGCCCAACGACGCGAAAGCCTATTTCAAGCACGTCGGTGCCGACTTCGATGCAAAGGCAGAAGAAATCTTCGCCAAAATCGTCAAAGCCTAAGCGCCTATGTTCAAGAGTCTGTGCCGCTTCGTGTTCGGAAAGATGGGGTGGCAGGTGAAAATGACGGTGCCCTATCGCGACAAGTGCATCATCTGCGTGGCGCCGCACACCAGCAACTGGGACTTCATCATCGCAGAGCTTTATTATCATTCCATCGGCCGCAAGGCAGGCTTCCTGATGAAAAAGGAATGGTTCTTCTGGCCTATGGGCGTGCTCTTCCGTAGCATGGGCGGCATTCCCGTAGAGCGCAGCCGCCACGTGAGCCTCACCGACCGCGTGGCAGAGGCGGCGATGAAAGCCGATCGCTTCGAGCTGGCGGTGACTCCCGAAGGCACGCGCTCGCTCGCCACGAAGTGGAAGCGCGGCTTCTATTTCATCGCCCTCAAAGCCGGGTTGCCCATTCAGCTTTACGCCATAGACTATAAGAACAAGCGCATCGTCTGCACCAAAGAACTCGTGCCCTCGGGCGATGTGGAGGCAGATATGCGCCTCATTATGGATTACTATCGGCCTTACGAAGGAAAATATCCTGGAAAATTCGCGGTAGAAGACATTTAATCAGGCTTTTGCCTATTTCTTTCTGCCGCTTTTCGTAATTTTGTGCGGAAAAACTTATACACAATATTAATATATAAGCATTATGACAATCGACACATGCAATTTCAAAGGCCTCAAGGCCATTGTTCGCGTTGACTTCAACGTACCCCTTGATGAGAACGGCCACGTGACCGACGACACCCGCATTCGCGGCGCACTGCCCACGCTCAAGAAAATCCTTGCCGACGGCGGCGCACTCATCATCATGAGCCACATGGGCAAGCCCAAAGGAAAGGTGAACGCCAAGTTCTCCCTCTCCCAGATCGTTGAACCGGTGAGCGCACACCTCGGCGTTGCCGTTAAGTTTGCCCCCGACTGCGCCAAGGCTGCCGAAGCCGCCGCCGCGCTCCAGCCCGGCGAAGTGCTCCTGCTTGAAAACCTTCGCTTCTATCCCGAAGAAGAAGGCAAGCCCGTGGGCATAGAGAAGACCGACCCCGCTTACGAAGAGGCTAAGAAGGCAATGAAAGCCAGCCAGAAGGAATTTGCCAAGACTTTGGCTTCCTATGCCGACGTTTATGTGAACGACGCTTTCGGCACGGCACACCGCAAGCACGCCTCTACCGCCGTTATCGCCGACTACTTCGATGCCGACCAAAAGATGCTCGGCTACCTCATGGAGAAGGAAGTGCAGGCCGTTGACAACGTGCTCAGCAACATTAAGCGCCCCTTCACCGCAATCATGGGCGGTTCTAAGGTGTCTACCAAAATCGGCATCATCGAGAACCTCATGGACAAGGTGGACAACCTTATCCTCTGCGGCGGTATGACCTACACCTTCGCCAAGGCACAGGGCGGCCACGTAGGTCTCTCTATCTGCGAAGACGACAAGCTCGACCTCGCCCTCGACATCATCAAGAAGGCCAAGGAAAAGGGTGTGAACCTCGTGCTTGGCGTTGACTGCGTGGCAGCTGACAGCTTCTCCAACGATGCCAACACGCAGGTAGTGCCTGCCGGCGAAATTCCCGAAGGTTGGGAAGGCCTCGACGCAGGTCCCAAGACCCGCGAACTCTTTGCCGAAGCCATCGAAGGCGCAAAGACCATTCTGTGGAACGGTCCTGCCGGCGTGTTTGAGTTCGACAACTTCACGGGCGGTTCCCGCGCCATTGCCGAAGCCATTGCCAAGGCAACTGCCGACGGCGCATTCTCCCTCATCGGCGGCGGCGACTCCGTGGCTTGCATCAACAAGTTCGGCATGGCCGACAAGGTGTCTTACATCTCCACCGGCGGCGGTGCGCTCCTCGAAGCCATCGAAGGCAAGGTGCTCCCCGGCATCGCAGCAATTAAGGGCTAATTCCCCTCAAATATTGCATTATTAAAATAAGGCCAATAAGTCCACACCAAACACTTGTGGCTTATTGGCCTTTTCTTTTATTAAAACTCAATATACAATATTATATATAAGATGTCCTTTCCCTCGAAAGTCTTTTCCCTGATGCTTGCCTCGGTTTTGATGTTCGCCTCATGCGGCGGCAACTCTTCCGGCAGCGAGGCGGCGCGGGGCGGGGCAGGGCAGGGCGACACGGCAAAGGTTGATTGCTCGCTTGCCCTAATGGCCACGCTCGATTGCCTCCCCTTCTTCTACGCCGAGACGCACGGCATCTATCGCCGCCTCGGAATGGACGTGGCGGTGACGCCCTACCGCTCACAACTTGCCTGCGACACGGCATTGACGCGCGGCGCGGCAGATATCGTCTATTCCGACCACCTCGTCGCCAAACGCGCGGGGCAGAAAGCGGCGGAGGGCTGGGAAACCGCCATGCAGATGGGCGATGCCTGGACGCTCGTGGCCTATCGCGGCTTGCGCATCAAGCACGTCAAGGCACTCGAAGGGCGCGACATTGGCATCACGCGCAGCAGCGAAAGCCTCGAAAACTTGGAAGCAACGTTGCAGGCAAACAAGTTGAGCGCAGAGCAGGTATATCTGCCGCAAATCAACGACCTCAACATTCGTATGCGCATGGTCGCGCAGGGACAGCTTGCCGCCGCCATGCTCACAGAACCTTATACCGCCGCCGCTGCGGCACGCGGCAATATGCTGCTCCCTACTGCGGGCGGCGAAGCGCACCACAGCCGCCTGCTGCGCCGAAAGGGCAAGCAGGCATTGCCCGATGGCAAATGGCAAAAGATAATCAAAGGCTATAATATGGCGGTGGACTCTATCAACGAGCGCGGTCTGAATTGCTGCGCCGATATTCTTATCAATCACTACGGTCTTGACCCGCAAATGGCCGATACCATGCGCCTGCCCCGTCCGCTTTCGCATAAATAGAGCGTAGTCACCCCTTTACTCGTTTATTTGACGGGCGTTTTTCGAAACGCCCCTACTCGTCTACTCGTCTACTAACATCGTGTCCGAACCCAAGACTTCAACATATTTGATAAGCGATGCGCAGAAAGCACTTGCGCAGTCGCGCCTCAGTTCCGCTTTGGCATCATTGGCCGAAGCCGCCAACGCTTTGGGCGATTGGGAAACGGGGCGTGCCGTTTCCGAACTCAGCAACGCTTACTCCGCCCTGCTCAATTATATGTCGCTCGGCGTGGCTGATCCCGACCGCCACAATCTTTACCATTC
>JBJEAH010000182.1:0-7053 GCA_051868815.1 Alloprevotella sp. | reverse complement strand
TATGATACGTTTGACTCCTGCTTACGATTTGCTCAATGCGGCTATTATCAATCCTAAGGACGATGAAGAGTTGGCATTAACCTTGAACGGCCGGAAGAAAATGCTTCAAAGAGAAGACTTTATCAAGTCGGCGGCCACGCTGGGCATAGATTCTTTGATTGTAGAACGGCTTATCAATAAATACGTCAAACTATTGCCCAAGTTTGAGGCTTTCATTCAACATTCTTTCCTAAGCACCGAATTAAAGGAAAAGTATGGCGAATTATTAAAAAGGCGAATTGACAGACTTTTGCAAATCTAATTCAATATATTATTAGCCCACGGAATGCAAGCGCGCAATCCGTGGGCTAAGTCTCATTATCTCTAATCCAAAAACTTAACCGTCCTTATCGGGAGTTTATATTTGCCATTTGTTTCCATGTAAAAGCCTGTGGCGTATTGGTGCTGGAGCAAATTGGGCGTGTTCAAGCAATGGAAGTAGTTGGTGACCATAAAGCCTGCGCCTGCGCCGTCGGGATGAAAAGAGGTGGAAGTCCAATAATCGCCAGCCAGCGAGCCATCATCTTCATACTCTTTGGTAAATGGCAGGAAAATCGTCCAAACTGATGCCTCGCGCTCGTTGTTCATCACGAACCAGCCTTCCACGCCCTGCAAAGTGCCGCACACCCAAGAACTATTCATCAGCATTTCCCACATTTGTACTGTTGGGACAACTGCTTCCGAATTGCTGTCCAAAGCAGTATCGGGGTCTTCGTAAAGCGTACCGATTTCGTAGGGCATAGATGCTCCGAGGTTGCAGGCAGCCCATTGGCAATATCCGCTTTGCACATAGCCGGAAGTGGCAAGTTCGTACGACTTAAACGCTTGCCATTCTGCCTCATAACGCTTGCCGTCTACATCAATCCAAGGACGTACGCGTACCTCTTCACCCGGTTGCAGGTTGTGCAATTCAATCAGGAAGTTTGTGCCATCGTCTTTTATCTCGATGCCGCTCGTAGGCGTATCGGTATCTTTCCATGTTTCGTATTCGGGACTTAGTTTCTTATAGGTTGCCTGCATTTGGCATTTGCCTCTTTCAATGTCGTAGCCGCCAGAGATTTTGTAACCGTTCCATTCTGGCATGATGTACGGCGAAAGGCTTACAGCAATCTGGGTGTCCTTAATGCTTAATGTGTTCACGTGGATTGTTGCAAACCACGAGGCGGCAGGCGTGTCGATGGTAACGAGGTTGCTGCTCACGATTAGTTGCGAACCGTCATTATGGCTTTTGAGCCGATACCAGTTGCGCACATAATAATGCTGCTCTGGGCGCAAGCCCCATATTTCGTAATTTCCTTCTGAAAATGAAACACCGCAAAATTCGCGGATGCTTAAATTGCCTGAAAACATTTCATTGGCTTCAAAAGGCAGGTTGCTGACCTTTACGCCATGCTCTTCTACAGAATATCCCTGATATTTCGAGTTGCCGAATGAAGGCAGGGTCTCGCTGTCGGCACAAAGCGAGGCTTTGAACCCTCCCACATATTCAGCGCGGCAAACCACATCTTCGCGAACATCGGCAATGTCGCCGCCACCACCATCGTCGCCTTGTGACGGCGGCGTGTCGGTTGTTAGGCTGTCTTCGTTAAGTTCGTCGCCATCGTTGGTCTCGCAGGCAGCAAAGCAAAAGATCATGGCAGCGCAAAAGGCAAAAAGATAGTTTTTCATAGTCTGTATATTTTTATTATTTAGGAGTATCAGGGTCTATGCTGCACTGGCGGCAGTGGCAGTGGGCGGTCATCGCCGCGCTCCACGCTGACGCTGATCTGCACGGCGGCCTTTTCGCTAATCTTGAAGTCGGCAGCCACGCCGAGGCGGTCGCGGCCGCGCCACGGCAACCCAGGCATCAGGCAGTCGCTGCGCAGGGAAGAGGCATCGCGCGGCAGGAGTGATTTGTTGAAATAGGCGTAAAGCGCGATGCGGTCGTTCACGCGATAGCCCAGCTGCGCCGCCAGCCCCACGTCGGTCAAGCCGAACGGTCCCCAGGTGAAGTGGTCTGCATATACGCCGCCGGCAAAGGAGAACTTCTTGCCCAAGGGCATCATGTAGGCAAAGGCTGCCGTCTGCCCCCACCCCGCGCCGCGCGGCGCATGCTTGCCCAGCCCCGCCGTGACGCTTGCCGAGAAGGCGGCGTTGAAGCCTTCGTGCAACGGCCAAGCCAATCCGCCCGGCCCGCCGCCCAGAAAAGAAAGTTCCGAAAAGAGGGGCGAGGAACAGGCAAACAGGGGTGTGATGGGATAACAGCTTTCGCTTTGCGCCGTAATGCTGTCGGCCGGCGCGGCAACCTGTGCAGCCGCCACGCTGTCGGGCACCGTGCGCACCTCCCGCACCTCCTGCGCTGCGGCAGGCAGGGCGAGCAAAAATATCGTGCCTAATAAGATTTTTGCCAGCAATTTCATAAAGCCTAAGATTATTACAACTGCAAATATATGCAGAAATAAGCATTTCAAGCCCTGCCTTTGGCAAGTTTCTTATAAGATAAGGCGCAATTATTTCCCAAAAACTTTTGTATTCTCAAATCTTTAATGCAAATTTGCAAAGTTAATCTATCAAAACACTACGCTTATGGAAAACTATACTGCCCCGAAGTGCGGGCTTAAAAGAGAAGATTTCCAAAAGGAAGTCAATGGCAAGGCCGTAGACCTGTTTTTCCTGACCAATGAAAACGGCATGGAAGTAGCCGTTACCAACTACGGCGGTTCGCTTGTGGCCATCATGGTGCCCGACCGCAACGGAAACTATGCCAACGTTATCCAAGGACACGATAATATCGACGACTGTCTCAATTCCCCCGAACCTTTCCTCAGCACGCTCGTTGGCCGCTACGGCAACCGCATCTGCAAAGGTCGCTTCACGCTCAACGGCAAGGAGTATCACCTCGCCGTGAACAACGGTCCGAACCACCTGCACGGCGGCCCCACGGGTTTCCACGCCCGCGTATGGGAAGCTGAGCAAATCAACGGCCACGCGCTCGTGTTGCGCTACGTGTCGCCCTATTACGAGGAGGGCTTCCCCGGCGAGTTGTCGATGACCGTGATGTACACGCTGACCGACGACAACGAACTCGTTATCGACTATAAGGGAACGACCAACAAGAAGACGGTGGTGAATATGACGAGCCACGGTTTCTTCTCCCTCGCCGGCATCGCCAACCCCACGCCCTCCGCAATGAATGTGGTGTGCCAAATCAACGCCGATTTCTTCGTGCCCATCGACGAAAACTCTATCCCGACGGGCGAAATCCGCAGCGTGAAGGGCACACCTTTTGATTTCACGGAGCCGCACACCGTGGGCGAGCGCATCGACGACCCCGACTGCGAGCAAATCAAGAACGGCGCGGGCTACGACCACTGCTATGTGCTCAACAAGCGCGAGCCGGGCGAACTTTCTTTCGCCGCCAAAATCACGGAGCCGGAAAGCGGCCGCACCATGGAGGTTTACACCACCGAACCGGGCGTGCAATTCTATTCCGACAACTGGGCAGACGGTTACAAAGGCCAGCACGGCGCAACCTTCGGCCGCCGCAGTGCGCTCTGTTTCGAGGCGCAGCACTTCCCCGACAGCCCCAATCGCGCCCACTTCCCCAGCGTGGTGCTCAAACCCGGCGAAATCTATACGCAAAAGACGATTTACAAGTTCGGCGTTGAAGCATAAACGGAGCAAATCGTTTTATAGAGACTATATATTTTATAGATGCTATAATCTCCTATCGACACTATACAATATTTATTTATAAAAAACCTAATCTAAAACCATGAGTAATCAACAAAAACAATGGGGAGCCATCATCGTGATGATTGCGCTCTTCGCCATGATTGCCTTCGTGACGAACCTTTGCACGCCGATGGCAACCATCATCAAGAACCAGGGCGAGATTTCAAACGTACTCGCGCAAATCGGTAACTACGGCAACTTCGTGGCATACCTCGTTATGGGTATTCCCGCCGGTATGCTGATTGCCAAGTACGGCTACAAGAAAACCGCCCTCATCGGCCTGGCTGTCGGCATCGTCGGCATCCTCATCCAGTGGTACAGCGGTCAGCTCGACGCTGAGGCAAACCTCGGCCTCGTGTTCACCGTTTACCTCATCGGCGCATTCATCGCAGGCTTCTGCATGTGTATCCTCAACTGCGTGGTAAACCCGATGCTTAACCTCCTCGGCGGTGGCGGCAACAAGGGCAACCAGCTCATCCAGCTCGGCGGCGTGTTCAACAGCTCCGCAGCCGTGGCTTGCTATATCCTTATGGGTGCTCTGATTGCCGATGCCTCTAAGGCCAAGATTGCCGATGCTACGCCGGCTCTGATGATTGCCCTCGCCATCTTCGTGATTGCCTTCATCGTAATCATCTTCACCAAGATTGAAGAGCCCGAGCAGGCTCCCGTGCAGCTCGACCTCATCAAAGGTGCCATGAGCCACAGCCACTTCGCCCTCGGTACGCTCGCCATTTTCCTTTATATGGGTATCGAAGTCGGCGTGCCCAACTTCGTTAACCTCTACCTCACGGCCGGCGACCCCGCCACAGGTCTCGAGCCCATCCCTGCCGGCACTGTCGGCATGCTCGTTGCCGTATATTGGTTCATGATGCTGATTGGCCGTTTGGTTGGTGCCAGCATCGGCAGCAAGGTTTCCAGCCGCGCCATGATTACTACGGTATCCACCGCCACGCTCGTGCTCGTGCTCTTCGGCATGTTTGCTCCCACCGACGTTACCGTAAACTTCCCGGGCGTTGACTGGGGCAAACTCGAAATGATTTGGCAGCCCGTGCCCCTCGGCATCTTCTCCTTCCTGCTCGTCGGCCTTTGCACCAGCGTTATGTGGGGCGGCATCTTCAATATGGCCGTTGAAGGCCTCGGCAAGTACACGGCTATTGCCAGCGGCATCTTTATGACGATGGTATTCGGCTGCGCCGTGATGATGTTCATCCAAGCCACGGTTGCCGATATGTTTGGCTACATCTCCAGCTTCTGGGTTGTAGTCTTCTGCGCCGCTTACCTGCTCTTCTACGCCCTCGTAGGCAGCCGCGTTACCAAACGTTCCGAATAATTTTTCCCGGAAAAATAATTTCTAACCCTATAAAAACCATACTCCCATGAAACTGACAATAGACGACGTGCGTTCACGTTTCATCAAGCACTTCGACGGCGAAACGGGCAGCGTTTATGCTTCTCCCGGCCGCATCAACCTCATCGGCGAACATACCGACTACAACAACGGCTTCGTATTTCCCGGCGCAGTAGAGCAGGGCATGATTGCCGAAATCAAGCCCAACGGCACGCGCAACGTACGCGCTTACTCCATCGACCTGAAAGACTACACAGAGTTTTCGCTCGACGACGAAGCAGGTCCTAAGGCCACTTGGGCACGCTATATCTTCGGCGTTTGCCGCGAGATGATGGCACTCGGCGTTCCCGTCGAAGGTTTCAACACCGCCTTCGCAGGCGATGTGCCCCTCGGCGCAGGCATGTCCTCCTCCGCCGCCCTCGAAAGCACCTACGCTTACGCGCTCAACGACCTTTGGGGCGACAACAAGATTGAGAAGATGGAACTCGCCCGCGTGGGCCAGCGCACCGAGCACAAGTACGTAGGCTGCAACTGCGGCATCATGGACCAGTTTGCCTCCGTGTTCGGCAAGAAGGGCAGCCTCATGCGCCTCGACTGCCGCAGCGGCGAATATCAGTACTTCCCCTGGCACCCGAAAGGCTACCAGCTCATTCTCGTGAACAGCTGCGTGAAGCACGAACTGGCCGGTTCTCCCTACAACGAACGCCGCCTCCAGTGCGAGCACGTTGCCGAAATCATCAAGCAGACGCACCCCGAAGTTGAGTCGCTGCGCGATGCTACCATGGAGATGCTCGACGAGGTTCAGGGTCAAATCACCGGCGACGAATACAAGCGTGCCCGCTACGTCATTGGCGAAGTAGAGCGCGTGCTCGCCGTTTGCGATGCCCTCGAACACGACGACTACGAAATGGTAGGTAAGATGATGTACGAAACGCACTACGGCCTGAGCAAGGAATACGAGGTGAGCTGCGAAGAGCTCGACTTCCTCAACGACATTGCCAAGGAAGAAGGCGTTACCGGCTCGCGCATCATGGGCGGCGGCTTCGGCGGCTGCACCATCAACCTCGTTGCCGACGAGCTCGTTGACAACTTCAAGAAAGTAGTAGTGGAGAAGTTTGCCGCCAAGTACGGCAAGAAGCCCATCGTCATCGACGTTGTCATCGGCGACGGTGCCCGCAAGCTCCTCTAACCCACTGAAAATATCCTTTGATAAGGGTGCGCCAAGCGGCGTGCCCTTTTCTTTTTTATATATCCCATAACGCGGTGCCTCCCGTCTGCTTTGGATTTTTTACTCCAAAGCAGATATTTTTTTATTGCCTGCTGGTATTTTTTACTGTCATATAAGAAAGTTTTTGTTACAAACTTTGTAACACGTATTACAAAGTTTGTAACATGTGTTAGAAACTTTGTAACGGCCGTTACAAAGTTTCTAACAAACTTTTTCTTGGCAGATAGTGAAAAATATCAAGGAGAAGGGAAAAAATATCTCGGAGATAGCAGGAAATATCTCCGAGATAAAGCGCGTTTTGCCAAAGCCGGTAAGTGAAGTGCGCCGTGTTACGATGCCGACCTGTATTGCCGGGGCGTTTGCCCCGTGTGCCCCTTGAAAAAGCGCACAAAATGCTGCGGATAGTCAAAGCCGAGCGATTGGCTCACCTGCGTGATGCTCAGCGAAAGGTCGTCGAGCAGCTGCTTGGCACGGGAGATCAGGCGGCCGGCAATAAACTCTTTGGCCGTCTGGCCCGTCTCCACGCGCACCAACTCGCCGAAATAGCCGCTCGAGAGGCAGCATCGCTCGGCAAAATACGCCACCGTGGGCAGCCCCTCGCGGCTGGCTTTCGTTTCGATGTAGTCTTTGAGCAATGCCTCAAACTTTGTGACCACGGAATGGTTGATTTCCTCGCGCGTCACGAACTGGCGGTCGTAGAAACGCAGGCAATAGTTGAGCAGCA
>JBJEAH010000181.1:0-7110 GCA_051868815.1 Alloprevotella sp. | reverse complement strand
AGGTTGCTTATACCGCTTATTTCTATAATTTTGCAGTAAGAAACATAAACTATCCCGCTATGAAACGCCGTTTTTTCTTCTTTTTGCTTTCGCTCCTCTCTTGTTTCGCAACGTTTTCTTCGGCACAGACGCGGCTGAAAGCGCCGCTGCAGTTTGTGTCGCCCGACAGTGTGGTGATATGGGGGCAAGACCTCACTAACCTGCGCGGCGCGGCCATGTCGATGCTCGTTGATGCAAAGCCGAGAACGGTGGAGGTGACGCGGCAGCAATGGAAAGGCTTTGAGCTGGCAGTCAATAATTATAAGGAGACGGTTGCCAGGCAATTCAGCATCGTGGGCGGCTCGGGCGACCCCTTTGCCACTGCGCAGGGCAAGGCGGCAGCCGTGGCGCTCTACCAAAATGCCTCGCTGCTTCTTATGACTGGCGATGCACGCCGTGCCGACGACATGGAACGCCTCGTGTTCAACGCCCTGCTGCACACCGTGGCCGACACCATTCACCCGCGCGGTACGCAGGACAGGCTCATGGCCAGCGAGGCTTTGCTCTCAGCGCCGGGCATGATGTACTGCACGGACAAGGAAGGAATCTATGCAAATTTTTTCCTCAACAGCACAACGCGCATCGCCACGGAGCAGTTCAGCATGATTGTGGATCAAAACACGGAGATGCCCTACGGCGAACGCGTGAAATTCCGTTTCCTCGGGCTGAGCAAGAAGCATTTGCCGTTTAAGTTCCGCCTGCGCATGCCTTTGTGGGCAACCCGTCAGCCAGGCGACGGGCAAAATTTCTGCTATGCCGGGAAGGAGCGCACCGCTCCTACGGTCTACGTAAACGGGCACGAGTGGGAGCAGCCGACGATTGAGCGCGGCTATTTGGTGATTGAGCGCGAATGGCGCAGCGGCGACGAGGTGTTTGTGGATTTCCCGTTTGATGTGCAGCTGTTGCGCCGACTCGATGCCGAGGGTAAGGCGCAGCGCGGCGAGGTGGCTTTGCAGGTGGGGCCTTTGGTATATGTGTGTCCCGAGAAATACGAAACGGCGTATTTCTCCGAAAGCGCGGCGAAGGACATTGTCGGTAAATTTAATGATTATGGCGTGCCGTATTTGAGTTTTAACCTTTACGACGCGACGGGGGTGCCTGCCGATGCTTCGGCTCGCCCGGTGCCTGTGATTGCCGTGCCTTATATGCTGTGCAGCAAGGCAGAAGGCACAGCGTGGTGGCGGGAGTGCAAGTAATATTTTTATGTGATATAAAAAAAGCCGGTCGATAAACAAATTTGTCTATCGACCGGCTTGTCGGAAAGAGGCGACTCGAACGCCCGACCCCTACGTCCCGAACGTAGTGCGCTACCAACTGCGCTACTTTCCGATAAATATAGCAAAATCTCCTGTGGCGGGCGTTCTGCAGAACGCCCCTACTCGTGATACCTTTGCTTTTGCGCTGCAAAAATACGTCTTTTTTCTCTTCTTGCCAAATATAAGCGCAGAAATTTCAGTTGCCGACAATCACGTCAATCACGGTTTTGGGTTGCGCGGGGTCGTTCGTGATGAGCAGCACGCGGCGGCGACCCTTGAAATAGTGGCTGTTGGCGTTTACCGTGATTTTTATTTTCTCGCTCTCCCCCGGCATGATTTTCTGCTTGCCGATGCTTACGCCCAATCCCGGATTATATACTTGCAAGGCACTGATAACGAGCGGCGTCTTGCCATCGTTGCGCAGGGTGAGTTGCCCCGTCACGCGCTTCTTCTTGCCAAGCGGCGGGAGCGTGATGTGCGTAGAGTCTAAGCGGCAGATGGGGGCGAGTTTCTCGGAAGAGGGTGTGTCGATAAACTCGGGCAGCAGCGTGGCGCTTACGTTAATCTCGTTCTCGCGCTTCACGCGGTCGCCGGGAAATAGTGAGAGGTAAATGCTGGTTTGCGTCAGGCCCATGGCAGGCAGCAAGTCGCTGTTGAGTTTCAGCACTACGCGTCCCGTGCGTCCCGGGCGTATGAGTGCCGGAGAGGCTTCGGCGATGAGGTAGCGCGGCAGGTGCATCAGGGCGGGGGCGTACGACTTTTTGCTGTTGTTGAACACGTAGAGCGTCTTCTCGGGCAATTCGCCGCGATGCACGTCGTCGAACTCCACGTCGTCGGTGCTGAGGTAAATGTCTCCTATCTGGTAAGGATAGTCTGCCGAAACGTCTGCGCCTTTGGTCATCGACACCTCGCCGCCAATGGTCACGTAATACGTCCGCTCCACGTTGTCGGCAGCGTGCTCCTCGCCAGCCTCGGCGAAGCGCGCCGTGATGGCCACGTTCTTGTTGAAATGTCCCAAGAGTTCCGCGTCATAGCGCAGGGTAATGGTGCCCGCCTCGCCGGGGTTGATGGTCGAAGTGGTCCACCGCGCGTCCGTGCAGCCGCAGTCGGGGTGAACGTCGGAGATGACGAGCGGGCGCGTGCTTTTGTTGGTCAGTGTGAACACGGCCTCGCGCGGCGTGTGCCAGAGCAGCGTGCCGAGTTCCTGGCGTGTGCCGGGGGCAAATTCCACTTGCGGCTGTGCATATATATATAATATGGAGTAGAAAAATGCTGAAAAGAATATGATGATGCTTCGCATAGGATTGTTTTTCTTTTTATGACGTAAATGCCCTTTTATTAGGTGCAAATTTAAGAAATACGCTTCAAATGCCCAAACGGCGGCGGCTTGTCGCATGCAAAACGCCCCTTTTTTGCTCTTTGCCCGTTTCTGTGGGGTGCAGGAAATACAAAAAAATTTTTTAATAAAAAATCGTTTTTACAACCTCCTCATCCCGTGCGCGTTGAAAGGGCTTTGTTGCTCTTTTTGCCGTTTTGCTGCTAAGAAAGGGGCAGATTTTGGAACTGCAAATATTGGCAATATCAAAAAAAAAATGGAAATTTGCATTCCCAATAGCACACACTCATCGCAGTTAACCTATTCTTTCTTTCGATGACCGACACACCCGACCTTAAATGGCAGGAGTTTCTGGACTGCCTACGCAACCAAGTGTCGCAGCAAGATTACAGCACCTGGTTCAGCGTTTTGAAGATGATACGGTTCGCCAATGGCGAACTGTTTGTCGGTGTGCCCAATCGCTTTTTCCCTGAAATCATTGAAGAACGCTTTGCCGGCGAGTTGGAAAACGCGTTGGCGCAGGTTTTCGGTCCGTCGGCGCGTCTGCGCTATCAGGTGGAGAACGCCGGGACCGGCAGCAACGCAGAGCGTGAGCGGGAGCTGCAAGACCAGGCCAAAAAGCCGGAAGTCGTTACGCCGCAGACGCGGCGCGTGCTGCCCCTCGACCCTAATCTCAACCCCTCTTACACGTTCGACAACTTCCTTGAAGGCGAAGCCAACCGCCTGTCGCGCTCCGTGGGGCTTAATATATCCGACAATCCCGGTCGCGGCAGTTTCAACCCCTTCTTCCTTTACGGGCCTTCGGGCGTGGGAAAGACGCACCTCGCCAATGCCATCGGCGTGCGCACCAAGCAACTGCACCCCGAGATGCGCGTGCTGTTTGTTTCGGCGCACGTTTTCAAGACGCAATATACGGAGTCGGTGCGCAAGAATACGCAAAACGATTTCATCAACTTCTATCAGACCATCGATGTCCTGATTATCGACGATATTCAGGAAATCACGACGGCCAAGACGCAGCTCGCATTTTTCCACATCTTCAACCATTTGCAGCAGAACAGCCGGCAAATCGTCATCACCTGCGACCGCCCGCCCGTGCTCTTCGAGGGCATCGAGGAGCGCATGCTCACACGCTTCAAATGGGGCATGGTGGCAGAGATGGAACGCCCCGACGTGAAACTGCGCCGCGACATCCTGCGCTCCAAAATCAAGCGCGACGGACTTACCTTCCCCGAAAACGTAATCTCGTTTATTGCCAAGAATGTGGAGAGCAGCGTGCGCGAACTCGAAGGCATCGTCAATTCCATTATGGCCTATTCCGTGGTGGACAACTGCGAGATTGACCTCGCTCTGGCCGAGCGGGTAGTGGCCCGCGCCGTCAATCTGGAAAAGAAGCAGCTTACGGCCGACGACATCATACAGACCGTGGCGCAGCACTTCGCGCTCAAGCCGAAAGAACTTATCTCCAAGAGCCGCAAGCAGGCAATTGTGCGCGCCCGCCAGCTGGCCATTTTCCTTTGCCACAAATATACCGACATGCCCTACCTGCAAATCGGGCAGCGGTTTGGCGGGCGCGACCATTCCACCATTATTTATTCCTGCAATCAGGTGACCAAGGACCTCTCTACCGTGAAGGACTATCGCCGCACCTTGGAAGAAATCGAGGCGAAACTGAAACGTTAGGCGGTTTCTCGGATATAGATACAAGAAAAAGGTTTGCAACTTTCGTTGCAAACCTTTTTCTTGTTGGGGTACCCGGACTCGAACCAGGAAAGACAGGACCAGAATCTGTAGTGTTGCCAATTACACCATACCCCAAACTTTCAAATTTCTATCAGAACGCACCCCGTTCTGATTTTCGACTGCAAATTTACGGCAGTTTTCTGAAACTGCAAAGCCTTTCTGCGATTTTTTTAGAATTTCCTCGCACAAAAGCCGTTTTTCTTTCTATTCTCGCTCCGTTAGCTGCGGGGCGCATCGGGCACGATTAGGGCGGAGATGACATAGCCCACCGTCACGGGGATAAAGGCCGTGATGAAGCAGAGCAGCACCAGCGCGAGGCGCACGATGGTGGGGTCGATGTCGAAATATTCTGCCACGCCGCCGCAAATCCCGAAGATCTTGCGGTCGGTCGCGCTGCGGTAAAGTCTTTTTTGAACGGTCATGGTAGTTACTTTATGGTTTATGGCAAAACGCTCTTGACGGCGGGGATAATCGTGGCCAGTTCGTCGATGAGTTGCTGGCGGGTGCTGCCCTCGGAGGTTACGAGCAGAATGGTGTCGTCGCCGGCAATGGTGCCCGCCACACTGGGCAAGTGGTGGCTGTCGATGTCGGAGGCAAGGCCGGCAGCATAGCCCGAGCGCGTGTGGAGCACGGCGAGCGAGCCTGAAAAGGTGATTTGCGTAAATCCGCTGTTGCGCAGGAATTCGGGAATGATTTTCGGCTCCACTACATGGCTATAAAGCGTGCTCTGCGGCAGCACATAGCGGTAACCGTTGCGGTCGAGCGTCTTCACGGCATGGAGTTTGGTCAAATCTCGCGAGAGGGTGGCCTGCGTCACTTCGACACCGTGCTTGCGAAGCTCTGCCAAGATCTCCTCCTGACCGGCCAATGCCTGATTTTCCAGTATGACGCGCAACAGCTCTAAGCGTTGGTTTCTTTTGCTCATGGTATTAGATGATGGTTGTCGTTAGTTGAATCGAATTTTAGCCCTAAGTGTCTGTAAGACACTACAAAAGCGTAGCTTTTTGATAACCGGGGACGAAGTCCTCGGTTGGGCATGACGGAGAAGATGTGCCTGGAAGGCACTACGCCATAGGACATGGACAATATCACAGGCGTACTGCCTTCCAGGCAGAACACTTGCAATGACTTTTTCCGAGGACTTCGTCCCCGGTTATCGTCGCTTCGCTCCGTACTGCCTTCCAGGCAGTTAATACGCTCTGCCTATTCATGTGGACTATTCAACCTTTGTGTTGAAGTTGTCTTGGTTATGGAAATGCAAATATACAATTTTCTTCCAATTAAATGCGCATATACGGAAAATTTCAAAGCAGCAATTTTTTGCTTTCAAGGAGCTATTTTTTCCTTTCTCCTTGAAAGTTTTCATTATCCTATAAGAAAGTTTTTGTTACAAAGTTTGTAACGCTTGTTACAAACTTTGTAACACATGTTAGAAACTTTGTAATACATGTTACAAACTTTGTAACAAACTTTTTCTGCGCAGATAGTGAAAAATATAAGGCAGATAGGAAAAAATGCCTCGGAGGAAATAAAAAATATCTTGGTGAAAATGAAGGCTGGATAGTAAACAGGAAGGGTCTTGTTATAAGTGCGGTTTGCGGGTTAGGGGCGGGCTGAAATTACGGTCCGCCCAAAATAATCGAGGGTGCGCCAATTATGGCACACCCTCGTGAAATGGGGTAGGGGCACGCGTTGCAAATGCCCGCTAATGTGTTATGACAAAGTTTTTTACTTATCCTTTTTCCCGAACACGGAGAAATGAACGTAGCGCTTGGGGTGCGCTTTGAGGTCAATCATCAGAGAATCGGCGTGGGCAAGGGTGGCGTCGAGGTTTTCGTAGACGCTGCGGTCGTTAAGGAAGAGGCCGAGCGTGTTGTCCTTGCTGCTCATCTTCGTGTCGAGCTTGCCGATAAGTTGCTGTGCACTGTCGAGCGTCTGGTTTACGCTGCTCATCGTCGCTGCCACGTCCACGTCGGCCAGGCGTACCGACAGCGTTTCGAGATTCGCACTGGCGCGGTTGAAGCGTCCGAGCATTTGCGGAATGTCGCCCTGCATCATCTGGTCGAGACGCGCAGCCGTTTTGCGCAGGTCGCCCGTCATGGCTTCGGCGTTGGCAAGCGTGTGCTTTAAGGCGGGGTCGCCGGTGAGCCTGTTGAGGTTGTCCATGATGGAGTCGAGCTTCGGCAGCATTTTCTCGATGGCGGGCAGCAGGTCTTCGGCCTTCGTCATCAGTCCCTGCTTGAAGGCGCCGCTGAGCGTGTCGCCGGGAGTGAGGTTGTCCGTGGGGTTAGGGCCGAGCACGAGGTTCATGCGCACGCCGCCCATCAGTTCCGATTCCAGCTCGGCGCGGGTGCCGTTGGGGATGCGCATATCATCGTCCACCTCGATGCCCACCACCACGTACTCGCTGCGCTCATAGTCGTAGTCGATGGTACGCACGATGCCCACGGGGTAGCCGTTGGCAAACACGGAGTTCGACACCACGAGGCCGTTGATGTCCTTAAACTTCACGAAGTAGGTCTGCGTGCTTTGGAACACGTTGATGCCTTTCAGGAAGTTCAGGCCGATGAAGAGCAATACGATTGCCACGATGGCCGTGAGGGCTATTTTCACCTCTTTGGTAAAGTATTTCATAATTTGCAGAATTGGGTTGCTGTTGTTGTGTTATTTCCTTTTCGCCATGTTCCGGGCGGCGTTGAGGTCGATGCGCTCGCCACCCAGGAATGCCACGATGAA
>JBJEAH010000180.1:0-7115 GCA_051868815.1 Alloprevotella sp. | reverse complement strand
GCCGTCCTTGTAGGTGCATTCTATTTTTGAGCCGTCGGGGCGCAGTTCCACCGATTTGCCGTGCTTGCGCCCTTCCTTAAATTCTCCGTTGAATTTAGTGCCGTCAGCGGTGCGCAGCACGCCTTTGCCGTCCATCATGTTATTGACCCAAGAGCCGGTATATTCGTCGCCGTTTTTCCACTTATACGTGCCGTGGCCGTGTCTCATGTTGTTTTGCCATTGCCCCGTATAGTTGGCTACATTTTTCCAGATGAAAGTGCCTTGCCCGCTCTGCTCGCCGTTCAGGAAATGGCCGTTGTATTGGTCGCCCGTGGCAAACTTGAAGATTCCCTCGCCGGTGCGCTCGCCGTCGACATACTGTCCTTCGTAGACATCGCCGTTGCGGAACTTGTAGATACCCTTTCCGTTCTGCATGTCGTCTTTCCAGTCGCCAGTGTAATAGTCTCCGTCGGCATAGAAATACGTGCCCTTTCCGTTTCTTCGGTTATTGAGCCATGAGCCCTCGTATTTTGAGCCGTCGTTCCAGTCGAAGTAGCCTTTGCCGGTCTTCTTGTCGTCTTCCCAGTCGCCTTTGTAGAACGCGCCGCTCTTGAAAGTGTATGTACCTTTACCATCGCGTTTGTCTTCCTT
This sequence comes from Alloprevotella sp., assembly GCA_051868815.1. Lineage (GTDB taxonomy): Bacteria > Bacteroidota > Bacteroidia > Bacteroidales > Bacteroidaceae > Alloprevotella. The sequence continues at coordinate 6,485 of JBJEAH010000180.1, read as the reverse complement.
CCAGTCACCGTCGTAGACATCGCCGTTATAGTAGTACATCACGCCGTGTCCCTCCTTTTGGTTGCGGTACCAGAGGCCGACGTAGCGGTTGTTGTTCACGGCGTAGAATGTGCCCTTGCCGTGCCTTTCGTTTTTCATCCACGAACCCTCGTAGCGCGAGCCGTCGGCGGCGGTGAAGGTGCCCTGCCCCTGCCGGTAGCCTTTCACGAACTCGCCTTCGTAGGTGTCGCCGTTCTCATACACGGCGCGTCCCTTGCCGTTGGCCTTTCCGCCGAGCAGTTCGCCGGTGTAGATGCCGCCGTCTTTCAACTCGCACGAACCGACTTGCAGTTTCTGTGCCGAAAGGGGCGCGGCGATTAGGGCGAGGGCGAAGAAAATAAGTTTGATATGATGCAGCATAGTCTTGTCTGAATAGTAATTTAATGTGTTTATAGGCCTTTGATGAATGCCTCTGCCTTTTCGAGGTCTTCGGGCGTATCGATGCCGATTGTTTCCAGGTCGGTGCGTCCCACTTTTATTTTAAGTCCTGCTTGCAGCCAGCGCAGCTGCTCTAGCGATTCGGCTTGTTCCAATGCGCCTTGCGGCATTGCCGTGATGCGCTGGAGCGTTTCGGCGCGGTAGGCGTAGAGGCCGATGTGCTTGAGAAACTCGTGCCTCGCCGTCCACTCCTCTTGCGGAATGCCGCGCAGGAAAGGTATTACGCTGCGGCTGAAATAGAGCGCGAAGCTGCGGTTGTCCACCACCACCTTCGGACTGTTGGGGTTGGAGAGCTTTTCCCAAGGGTCGGTCGGGGCAAAGGGTTTCACGAGCGTGGCGATTTCTGTCTCTGGGTCGTCGAAGCATTGCTTGATGGTCTGCAACTGCTGGGCGGCGATAAACGGCTCGTCGCCCTGCACGTTCACGATTACGTCCGCCGTGCAGCCGATGTTCTTCACGGCTTCGCCGATGCGGTCCGTGCCGCTGCGGTGGTTGGGCGAGGTCATCACAACGTTGCCGCCGAAGGTACGCACGGCCTCGGCGATGCGCTCGTCGTCGGTGGCAACCCAAGCGTCGGGTATTTCGGCGGCAGTGCGCTCATAAACGTGTTGCACAATAGGTTTCCCGGCCAGCAGCGCAAGCGGTTTGGCGGGGAAGCGCGTGGAAGCGTATCTTGCTGGAATTATTGCCGTAAATTTCATATTTATATAATGTAGAGTAAACGAGTAGACGAGTTCAATCCCCGGCCGCTATTCAAAAAGTTCCTCGCCGCTGGTGCGGTTTGCAGGTGCGGCGGGCTTAGGCGCGGGTTTCGGCTCGTTGGGTTGCGGTTCGCCTTCGGGGAGATGAGGCTCAAATGCGAGCGAGTCGCGTAGTTCGGGTTTCTCAAACTCTTGTTCCGGGTCGTAGCCGAGCGAGCGGTCGGCAAACACGCGCTTCATATACACCGCCCAAACTGGCAGCGCAGTTGCTGCACCCTGTCCGTTGGCAGTGGTGTTGAAATGAATGTCGCGCTCTTCGCCGCCTACCCAGCAGGCCGTGACGAGCGTGGGAATGCAGCCCACGAACCAGCCGTCCGAGTTGTCGTTTGTCGTACCCGTTTTACCAGCAATCGGGCCGCGCAGGTCGTAGCGGTAGCGCAGGCGGCCGCCCGTGCCGTAGTCGATAACGGCACGCATCATGTCGATCATATTATATGCCGTTTCCTCGCTGTACACCTCGTTGGTGCGCGGGTGGAACTCTGCCAGAATGTTGCCGTTGCCGTCTTCGATGCGCGTCACGAGGATTGGGGCGCGGCGTATGCCCTTCTTCACAAACGCCGTGTAGGCAGAGGCCATTTCGGCTGTGGTGATGTCGCACGTGCCGAGGCAGAGCGATAGTGAGGGTTGCATATTGTCGTTGGCGATGCCAAGGTCCTGCAGGTCACGCACGAGGCCTTGTCCCGTGTTGTCAATCTGATACATCAGTTCCGCCGTCACCCAGTTGTTCGACTGGCTAAGTCCCCATCTCAGCGTCACTTCCTCGCCGTAGCGCGCCTTGCTGCCGTTGCGCGGCGTCCAGTCGCCGTAGGTGCGCTGCACGTTGAGAATGGTGCTTTCCGGCGTGTAGCCGCCCTGCATCGCCATGGCATAGACAAAAGGCTTCATTGTAGAACCCACCTGCCGGCGGCCCACCATTGCCATGTCGTATTGGAAATGCGCGTAGTCCAGTCCGCCCACATAGGCTTTCACGTGTCCCGTTTCGGGGTCAATAGATACGAGACCGGCGCGCAGGAAACGCTTGTAATGGCGTATGGAGTCGCGCGGTGTCATCAGCGTGTCCACTTCGCCGCGCGGCGTGTACACGGTCATCGGCACGCGGCGGTTGAACGCCTCTTCTATTTCCGCCTCCGTAGCCCCGTCGGCCTTCATCAGGCGATAGCGGTCGCTCTGCTTCATTGCCTTGGCGAGGCGTTGGTTCACGTCTTTCACCGAAAGGGTCGATACATAGGGCGCATTGGCCGCGCCGCGCTTTTCAGCGTCAAACTTTGCCTGCACCACTTGCCCCACCTGCTTCTTCACGGCCTCCTCAGCGTATTGCTGCATACGCGAGTCGATTGCTGTATATATTTTAAGACCGTCGGTGTAAATGTCGTAGTGCGTGCCGTCGCGCTTCACGTTCTTCTTGCACCAGCCGTAGAGCGGGTCGTTCTCCCACATGAGCGAATCCACGTAGTATTGCGGCCGCTGCCAAGCGCGGTAGTCGTCGGGGTTGGGGCGTTCCGCCATCATGATGCGGCGCAGATATTCGCGCAGATAGGCGGCAAGACCTTCCTTGTGGTCGATGCGGTGGAAATTGAGCCCGAGCGGTTCTTGGCTGAGACGTTCCACTTCTTCCTCCGTGAGGTGTCCCGCCTTGCACATCTGCTGCAACACCACGTTGCGCCGCTGTCGGCAACGCTCCGGCTCGCGCACGGGATTGAAGTAAGAGGGGTTCTTACACATGCCCACCAATGTGGCGGCTTCGAGCGTAGTGAGTTCTCGCGGCTGCTTGCCGAAATAAACCTTTGCCGCCGTCTTGATGCCAACGGCATTGTGCAGGAAGTCGAAATAATTAAGGTAGAGCGTGAGGATTTCCTCTTTCGTGTAAGCGCGTTCCAGTTCCACGGCGATGACCCATTCTATGGGCTTTTGCAGCAGTCGCTGCATCGTGGTTGCTGCCGTCGACGAATAGAGCTGCTTGGCCAGTTGCTGCGTAATGGTGCTGCCGCCGCCCGCGCCTTTCTGCCCGAAAATGCCGCGCTTCACCACAGCGCGCGCCAGGGCTTTGGCATCAATGCCCGAGTGGTCGTAGAAACGCACGTCCTCCGTTGCCGTGAGCGCATCAAACATCACGGGCGCAATGCTGTCGTAGTCCACGAACACGCGGTTCTCGTTGCGGCTCCACGTGCCGAGCAGTTTGCCATCGGCGGAGAGGATTTGCGAAGCGTAGCGGCTGATGGGGCGTTGCAGTTCGTCAATCGGCGGCATATAGCCTATCCACCCTTTGTCTATCGCCACGAACGCGAAAGATATTATCAAAAGTGCGGCGATGAAGAGCGACCACACCCAAATCAGGAATTTTTTTCTCATTCTATAAAAAGATGTCCTTTCTTTAGAAGACAAGCATTTAAATTAAGGCCTCACGCGTAGGGGCGTTTGGCAAAACGCCCGGTTAATGATTGCCTCATTGAATTTTGCCATGCAGTGCGTTTGGCGGGCGTTTTGCAAAACGCCCCTACTCAGTTTCCTCTATACGTTCAAGTTCTTGCTTGATTTTCTCGTTTGTTTCCTGCGAAACGGGCACCAAGGGCAGGCGCAGCACGTTTTCAGCCTTGCCTTGCAGGGCGAGCAATGCCTTGATGCCGCAGGGGTTGCCCTCCGCCATCATCAGGCGGCACATCTCGGCGAGTTCGCTTTGCAGGGCGTGTGCTGTGTCTCGGTCGCCTTGCAGGGCGGCGTGTGTGAGTCGGGCGAAGAGCGCGGGCAGCGCGTTGCCCACCACTGAAATCACGCCCGTCGCGCCGCGCTCAAGCAGGTCGGCGGCGATGCCGTCGTCACCGCAAAGCACCTCAAAGCCCTCGGGAGCATTCTTGATGATTTCCACCCCTTGCGCCACCTTGCCCGATGCTTCTTTCACTGCCACCACGTTGGGGCAGTCCTTGGCGATGCGCAGGGCGGTGTCAGGCGTGAGGTTCACGCCCGTGCGTCCCGGCACGTTGTAGAGCACTACGGGCAACTTCGTGCTGTCGGCCACGGCCTTGAAATGCCGGTAAAGGCCTTCCGCCGTAGGTTTGTTGTAGTAGGGGCACACAATCAGCACGCCGTCCACGAGTCCCTCGCGCTCTATGTCGCGGAGGCCGTCGATGACGTTAGCGGTGCAGTTGCCGCCCGCTCCGAGGAGCAGGGGCACGCGCCCGGCATTGGTCTTATGTACGTAGGAAACGATATTGCGCTTTTCTTCGGCGGTGAGGCAGGGCGTTTCGGCCGTTGTGCCGAGCACGCAAAGAAAGTCTGCACCGCCTTCAATCTGTTCATTCACAAGCTTGCCCAAGGCTTCGTAATCGGGCGCACCATCAGTTTGGAACGGCGTAACGATTGCCACTCCAAACCCTTTGAAAATATTTTTGCTAATCATATTAATGATTATATCAGTCTTTACTTGACTGCAAATTTACGCATTTCTTATAGGAAAAGCACGTTTTTGCACAAGTTTATGTCGCAGCAACCCTATTCAGGCTTGCCGTCTGAAATGATGAGTCCGAGGTTATAGTAGTCGGATATGGCTTTCAGGTCTGCTTTCTTTCGTTCGTTGCTGGTGTTGCTATATATGTACCAGCCGTCACTTTCGTGTTGCCACACTTTCCCTGCCTCTGTGGGTCGCTTCTTTTTGCCGATAAGCGGCCATTTCGAATATGTTATACCAACTTTGGCTGCTCGTGCGAATCCTATCCTGCGCAACACGTCTATTTCCGTGTCAATGGCGGTCTTGTTGCATACCAAGGTGCCGTCGGGAAACTGTACACGCAGGCCTTTCGTGTGGTTTGTCACGTACTTGGTCGGTTCGTGCGGCTCTTGCGCCGTGGCAGGGTCGTCGCTCTTTACGGGTTTGCTCAATTTTCTTGGGTTTGCCACAATAGGCTTGGCATCATCGATTTGGCTGATCTTCGTCTTGCGCGACAACGCCACGCTTATCGGCTCGCCGGGGCGGTATTCCACCACCAGCACCAGTTCGCGCTGGATTTGGCTAAGCGTAGGTTCGATGTCTTGTCCGATAATCGGCAAGATTTCTTCTCGGATAATGTTTTCCTCGGCTTCGTTGATTTGGCTAATCACATCATCGCTCAATTTTACTCCTATTTCTTGGGAGTTTTGAATGATGGAGTACAATTTTTCCAGTTTTGTTGCCATAATGAAATATGAGATTTGCAGCTTTTCTGCCTACAAACTTACGAATTTTTTTACTTTTCAGACGAATTTCCGTATATGCCGGTTGGTTTTATTACGAGGCTGTTTGCTAATTCTGCCATTGGGCATACAGCAAAGCCTCCTCGCGCGCGCATTACGCATTTTTTCCCCTTAAAACCTTTCAACCATTCATCTTCTTTGTTATTCGCTTGTATATAAGTATTTTGCGAATGAACGGTTTGGGGCTAAAACCCTTCACTGATTGGGACGAAACCCTTCATCGCAGCCACTATGCAGAAGAGGTGAACCAAGTTTGTCTGTCTCCGCTCTCACCTTGCACAAACGTTCAAACATCACATACATCACACACACCCAAATTATTCACTTATGATTTACGGTTACATTCGCGTTAGCAGCGACAAACAGACAGTTGAGAACCAACGTTTTGAGATTAACAAGTTCTGCAAGCAGCAGAACCTCGTGATTAACGACTGGATTGAGGAGACCATCAGCGGCACGAAGAATTACACGAAGCGGCAGTTGGGCGTTCTCTTGAAGCGCGTGCACAAGGACGACATCATTATATGTAGCGAACTCTCGCGCCTAGGCAGAAACCTCTTTATGATTATGGAGATTCTGAATATCTGCATGACAAAGGAGTGCCGCGTGTGGACGATTAAAGACAACTACCGCCTCGGCGACGATATTCAGAGCAAGGTCCTCGCCTTTGCCTTTGGCCTTTCCGCTGAAATCGAGCGCAACCTCATCAGCCAACGCACCAAGGAGGCCTTAGCACGCAAACGTGCCGAGGGCGTGGTGCTGGGACGGCCCAAAGGCCGCAAAAGTGCCCCGGACAAATATAAACTTTCGGGCAAAGAGGTGCTTATTAGAGAATTGCTGCAAAACGGAACGTCTATCAATTTGACAGCCAAGATTTGTAAGGTAGATAGAAATACCCTTTCGCGTTTTATAAAGTTGAAGGAGTTGAGAAAGATAAATAACTTGGAGTAAATGCTGCACACGAAACCAGCGATTTCGTTTCGCGCCAGCACTCTCTTTGCGACTTCTCCACCTCCGAGAGTT
>JBJEAH010000179.1:0-7228 GCA_051868815.1 Alloprevotella sp. | reverse complement strand
TACCGTCAAAGAACGATTGGAGATCATTGCCAAACATGGTGATTATGATGCTGCAAAGCCTGAACTGAAAGAGAAGGGATTGGAGTCTCAAAAGCGCAATTATACCGTTTTGAATCCCCTTGGGCAAAGTCCAACCGTATGTACAATGCCGGATGATTTCATTCATTATTCGGCTTGTCGTCCAACAACAGTCCGGGAAATGGCCCGTCTCCAAAGTTTTGATGATTCCTTCGTATTTCAAGGCAAACGACAGACAGGAGGGAACAACCGTCAAAAAGAAATACCACAATACACACTCGTAGGCAATGCTGTCCCCCCATTGATGGCAAGAGCCATTGCAAATACAATTTTGGAACACATAAAGTAAGGAGTTGATAATGGTTAATATGCGTCCATTCACTGCCTTTGAGCAAGACAACTTGAAATTTCTCGTTAATCACAACGTGAAGTTCACTCAGGTTGAGATTACACCAACAGGCCTGGAAAAGGGTATTCTTGATTCCACCGCCCCAATGCGTGCCTATTTCATTGAAGAGGGTGTTCACAACTATGAAAGGCAACTTCAAGGTCAGGAGCACAAGGTGATGATTGGTCAACCAAACATCATGAGACATTTTGGATTGAAGTAGAAAATGCCATCCACGACAACAAGGAATACTTCCGCTACAAGCAGATAGAACACACCCGAAACCCTAATGTTTGGCAGTTTGATGTACTATTGGAACAGAATCTGATAACAGTTGACCTGCTTCTCTGCCGTCCCGGCGGCCACGGAGATACGTACTCTTTTAAGATAAAGAATAAGGGTATGCCTTTGCTTTTCCCTGAAAGTATTATTTACAACATTTGAGAACTTACTTTATATGGTTTCACTGTGCCTGCTTGCTCAGAGCACATCTAAATGACATCCTTATGAAATATATGGCAGCAGATAGCCATGTGACTAAAGCCAAGCCTCAACGCACACTGGCCTATGTCACCGAGAAAGAAGCGGTATCGTCTTTATAATAAACAAGATAAGCCACAAAGACAAGAACAACAAATATGCCCCAAATAGATTTCGATGCGCTTCTGCGCCTGCTTAGTTTCACGCCCGGTGAGCCGATGCTGTTCAACAGCGGCCTGTTTCTGGTGCTTTTCCTGCTGTTCAGCGCGGGCTATGCCCTGCTCTCCGCGCAGCGTGCCAAGGCGGTGCGCCTGCTCTACGTCACGGCCTTCTCCTATTATTTCTATTATAAGAATGCCGGCGCGTGGTGCTGTCTCTTGGCGGTCATCACTCTGGTAAACTACTTTTGCGCCCTGCGCCTCGACCGCACGGAGCGTCCCGCCGCCCGCAAGGCGTGGCTATGGCTCGCCGCGGGCTTCATGCTCGGGCAGCTGGCGGTGTTCAAATACACCGACTTTGCCATCGGCACATGGTGCGACCTCACCGGCGAGCCGCGCCCCGACACACCCGCGCTGCCCGTGCTTGTGGGCATCTCTTTCTTCACGTTCCAGTCCATGAGCTATATCATCGACGTGTATCGCCGGCAGATGCCTGCCACGCGCTCGCTCACGGACTTCGCCTTCTTCGTGTCGTTCTTCCCCACCCTCCTTGCCGGCCCTATCCTCCGCGCCCGCACCTTCCTGCCGCAACTCGCGAAGCCGCTCCGCGTCACGCAGCAGATGCTCGGCACGGGCACGTGGTTCATCATCATAGGCCTGTTTAAGAAATGCGTCATCTCGGACTATATCAGCGTGAACTTCGTGTCGCGCATCTTCGACAACCCCGCGCTTTACAGCGGCCTGGAAAACCTGCTCGGCATCTACGGCTACGCCCTGCAACTCTACTGCGACTTCTCGGGCTACTCCGACATGGCCATCGGCATCGCCCTGTGGATGGGCTTTGAAATACCCGCCAACTTCCGCGCCCCCTACAAGAGCGACAGCATCACCGACTTCTGGCGCCGCTGGCACATCTCGCTCTCCTCCTGGCTGCGCGACTATCTCTACATCTCGCTCGGCGGCAACCGCAAGGGACGGCTGCGCATGTACTTCAACCTGTTCCTCACTATGCTGCTCGGCGGTCTGTGGCACGGGGCGTCGTGGAACTTCGTCATCTGGGGCAGCGTGCACGGCTTTGCCCTCGGCGTGCACAAGCGTTTCCGCGAACTGCTCGGGCACGACCGCCATTATCAGTCTGCGGGCATCAGGCGTTTCTTCGCCGTGCTCCTCACCTTCCACCTCGTATGCTTCTGCTGGCTGTTTTTTGCCGGCACGTCGTTCGAGGCTTCCGTGCAGATGCTCACGCAAATCTGCTCCAACTTCAATCCGCAGCTGCTGCCGCAGTTCCTCGAAGGCTATCCCCTCGTGTCGGCGCTGATGGTGGGCGGTTTCATGCTCCACTTCCTGCCCACGGCATGGAACGGCAAGGCGGAAAGTCTCGCCGGCCGCACGCCGCTGCCCGTACAGGCCATTGCGCTTGCCCTGATGATATTTATCGTGGTGCAGGTGAAAGGTTCGGAGGTTCAGCCATTCATTTATTTCAAATTCTAAGAAAAATGCCCTTTTCATAATGTCGGCTGCACTCGGCATAGCTCGAACAAGTTCGGCTCTGCGCTCGCTTGCACGACATTTCTGCGCACAAAATGCCCGAAAGTCTTTGCAACTTCGGAAAAAAAACGCAATTTTGGAGCGTTATATCTTATAAAACACCCTTTATCTCAAAGAAAATGGAAAGCAAATACGATGCAATGAACGGGAAAAGCGAAAACGAAATACTGTTTTCCAGAACAATCAAAGCAGGCAAGCGCGTCTATTATACCGATATAAAATGTGACCGCCGAGGCGAGCTGTACCTTGCCGTCACGGAGAGCAAGCGCATTAAGGACGGCACGGAAGACAGCCGCCCCGTATTCGAGAAGCACAAGATTTTCGTGTACCGCGAAGACCTCGAAAAGTTTATGGACGCCATCAACGCCGCCGCGCAGTTTGCCCGCGAGAACGCGCCCTACGAGGACGAGGAGGAATGGGGCACAGCCGACCATTACGATTACAATGCCCGCCCCGCTGCCCCCTATTACCGCCGAGGCGAAGAGCCCGAGCCCGAAAAGCCCGCCGACTTCCGATTAGACATTGACTTTTAGCAGAGAGGCGCATTGCGCCAACGCGCTCCTTTTTCCGGCTGTCCCGGCTCTATCCGGTTCCTCCGGCTTTTATCTTATCCCCCTATGCCACACCCGCAAGGCACGCCCCAGCCGCCGCAAATCGCAATCGTGATGAGCAACACGCTCGCGGCGCTCGGACTTTTGCAAATCATCGGGCGCATGATGCCCCACGCCCGCCTGGCCACGTATGCCGCGCCCGGCGACCTGCCCAAGGAAAAAGCCGACAGCTTTTTCCATTTCTTCATTTCCCCCGAAGCCTTGACGGCCGATGCGCCCTTTTTCCGGCAATACCGCCACAAGACCATTGTGCTTGTGCGCGGCGAAACGGGTGCGCTGCTCCCCGACACCTTCCACTGCATCAACATTTGCCGCCCCGAAGAGGAACTGGTGCGCGACTTCCTGCGCCTCGCCGAACACTCCCACGCCGCTCGCGGCGGCAAGCCGCAGGCCGTGCGCGAAGCGGAGGGCACGCCGCCGGCCTCTGAAAGCAGCGTGCTCACACCACGCGAGCGCGAAGTGTTGCGCCTCGTCGTGGCAGGATATATCAATAAGGAAATTGCCGACCGCCTCGCCGTGAGCCTCACCACCGTCATCTCCCACCGCAAAAACCTCACCGAGAAACTCGGCATCAAGTCGGTCTCCGCCCTCACCGTCTACGCCGTGACGCGGGGGCTGATTAGCGTAGACGAAATTTAGGGCCACACGTCCGCTCATTTACTTGTCTACTACATTTCCTTCATCAAAGAGGTACACAAATATCTACCATAACGCTTGCAAATTCAATCATTATCGCTATATTTGCACCATAACGCTTTTATATGCAGTCATTATGGAAGACATTTATACATACTCCGACCTACAAATTCAGAAGAAGATAGGGGCAAAAATTAAAGCCACACGACTAAAGCAAAACATCACCCAGGACAGCTTGGCCGAAGCAGCCTCCATATCGCGTTCTTCTGTGCAAAAGGCAGAAAGCGGTGAAATAAAGTCATTTGATACCTTTCTTCGCATTTTAAGGATGCTTGGCTTACTTGACGAGCTGCATCATCTTTGCAAAGAAGAAGAATTGAGTCCGAACGAATATTACGATTTGGTAAACTCTGCCAAAAGAAACTCGCGGCAGCGTGCGGCAGGTATCATAAGAAAAGATAAGGAGGTTTCAGAATGGTAGATGTAGCTAAAGTCAAAATGTTCGGCATGAATGTCGGAACATTCAGCTGGGACTATGCCTATAATGTTGCCCGCTTTGAATACGATGCACAGTTTGTTGGCAAAGGCATAGAGCCTGCTCCTCTAATGATGCCTGTAAGGCTGGGGCGCATTTACTCGTTCGGCAATCTCAATAGAGAAGTTTTTAACGGCCTGCCCGGAATGTTAGCGGATGCACTGCCTGACACATACGGACGGGCATTATTGGACAAATGGTTATCCCTGACAGGACGAACGGCAGCAAATCCGATAGAAACGCTCTGTTTTTTGGGGAAACGATGCATGGGTGCTTTGGAGTTTGAACCCGCTATCGGTTTGGTATCAGATTCAAACCATATTTTTGAAATAGATTCTTTAGTGGAAGTAGCGAAAGAGGCATTGTCAAACAAAGAAGCATTCGAGACCAATATGGCAGCCGACAAAAAGGCTGCCATTGCCGAAATCTTACGATTAGGCACATCGGCTGGAGGACAAAGAGCAAAAGCCATTATAGCTTACAACAAGAAGACAGGCGAGGTACGTTCTGGACAGGTCGATGCTCCCAAAGGATTTGAGCATTATCTTATAAAATTAGATGGGGTATCTGGAAATGCGGGATTTAAGGAAACAGAAAACTTCGGAAGACTTGAATATTCCTTTTCGATAATTGCAAAGAAATGCGGCATTGCAATGACAGACTGCTCTATCATAGAGGAAAACGGTAGAGCGCATTTCCTCACCAAACGCTTTGATAGAATAAAAGGAGAGAAAATGCACATGCAGACTTTGTGCGGCATCGCCCATTATGACTTTCATCTTCAAAGAGCGTACTCATACGAGCAGGCATTTAATGTAATGAGAAGGCTTCGTCTTCCTTACGCGCAAGCTGAGGAAATGTTTCGACGTATGGTGTTCAATGTCGTGATTAGAAACCAAGACGACCATACAAAAAACATCTCTTTCCTTATGGACAAGAACGGCAAATGGAACTTATCGCCTGCTTATGACATAGGTTTTGCCTACAATCCAAACGGAGTTTGGACCAATACGCATCAAATGTCAATAAACGGGAAATATGATAATATTACAAGGCAAGATCTCCTCGCGTGCGCTTCGACCAACAACATTAAGAATGCCTCCGATATAATCAATCAAGTCTGCCAGGCAGTCTCAGAATGGCCCAGGATTGCCAAGACTTGCGACGTTCCTCAAGAAATGATTGATGCAAGATTTCAATATATGCTATTAGACATCTAACCTCCTGATGAATCATCAAGACGCGCCATGTAACAAAAACGAGGGAGTGCCCGTCTGGACACTCCCTCGCATATTTTGATATGTATGGCGCAAGGGGCTTATTCCCAAATGCTTGTTTTGGGTTCGTTGCCCCAAATGTCAGTTTTCTTCTTATTGGTGCCGGCACTGCCTGCATCAATGTCTTCTTCTGATTCGCCTAAGCCGACTTTTGAAAGGGCGAGCATACCTTCCTGATAAAACTCATAGGCCGTGCACACGGGGGAAATATATTTCTTTTTCATGATTTCTTGTCTTATTATAGGGGTTATTTGACTATGAACTTCTTGCCGTTGCGGATATAGATACCACCACGCATGGGCTGCACCACGCGCCGACCGCTGAGGTTGTAGACAGGAGCATTACCGCCGAGCGAGTTGGACTCGTCTGCATTAAGCAGGGTGCTGGCGATGCTGGTGAGTTCGCCATCGAAACTTAGCTTGAAGGAGGGCGAGAGCGTGCTGCCAAGGTTGAGGAATGCCTTGTTCATCTTCAGGTCGCTGCCGCCAACTTTGGCTTTGTAAAGGGCTGTTACTTCGTTGGCTGTGGCAAGAATGTAGTCGTAGTCCACAATAGTGTGCGCAGCTCCTGCCGAATTACTCAGTTTGTTGCCGGTGATAGACGTGGAAGTCGTGGCGGGAGCAAAATAGCCGGGGGTGGCAGTAGTGGCGGTAATGATTACGCCTTCATTTGCGGGAATGGTGCCCGAAGAGATTTCTGCCAGACTGATGCCAGTGGAGGCCTCAGCGGTCTGGGCGTAATAGGCACGCACGCCGGCGGGGATAACAGTCTCAAAGGGTGCACTGAACGTACCGATATGGGTTTCACCCTCAACGCCCGACATCTTGTCGCCCTTGATTTCAAGGAGCGTTGGGTGGTTGGCGTAGTCAACTTCTTCGATAATTAGGGCTGAGGTGTAAGAACCGTTCAAAAAGGGAGCGTTGGAAGCAGCGAACGCCCCTGTGCTTTCATCTATAATAAGGCAATACAATTTTGCAGGGTCATTTTCGCGAGCCTGAATAGTGGCTGCCATGTAACTGAATAAGTTATCATTTGAGGTGTCGGTAATATTTCCTCTGCTTAAGCTCGTATCAGTTAACGGTTGGAACACAATATCATTGATGTTAGCAGTATAGGTAGCACCGACTTGAAGCTTCGTCGTAGAGTTGTTTGCATTGAATTTCATAAATCCACCGCCACCCGTTATGGGGGTGAAGATATACTTGCCAGCTTCAAACTCATTGCACACAAAGACTGCCGATTCGGGCAAGTCGGATGCGGGCGTGTTCATATCGCGCACAGCAGTTACCAGATTAGTGGTCTCGCCGTTGCGATAGATGTAGCGATATGTTCCAGCGGAGGTGTCTCGGGGGCGGAAGGTAATCGTGTAGGCCTTTCCGCTTTCGGGCAATTGGATTTGCGACGGCGCACCCTTATAGCTTGCAATAGCGGCGGTCAACTCATCAGACGACATAAAGTTATATCCAAGCAGTTTGGTAAGATTAGCACGCACTTCGGCATCTGCCTTGGGATAGCCCACTCCCGTCTTGGCCAGCAAGGTTTGGGCAGCAGTCTTGTCGGTTTCGCTTGGCGTAGCG
>JBJEAH010000178.1:0-7280 GCA_051868815.1 Alloprevotella sp. | reverse complement strand
CCTGAAAGGGGCTAATAAATTAGCGTAGGGGCTTGCCCCTACGTATAGCATTGCAAGTACGATTGCCCCTGTAAGGGGCTTATAATTAAAGATTGCTCTTTAAGAGTTATAATTATAAGCCCCTTACAGGGGCAATCGTGTTCTTTCGTCTTTCCACAGGGGCAAGCCCCTGCGCTTTGTTATTAAGCCCTTTCAGGGCTACGAGCACATTGTCTTACGTGTCCGTTTTCATTTGCTGCCTTAAATATTTTATTTCCTCGGAGCAATTTTTTATTTTCTCCGTAAATTTTTTTCCTCTCATATAAGATATTTTTTGTTACAAACTTTGTAACATGTATTACAAACTTTGTAATATGTATTAGCAAGTTTGTAACAAGCGTTACAAACTTTGTAACAAAAAATATCTGCGCAGATAATGAAAAATATCAGGAGGAAAGGAAAAAATATCAAGGAGACAGGGACAAATTTCGTCTATGACAAGAGACATTGTCTGCGGGAAGATTGCGCCGAAAAAGCATCGAGTGGCGGCGAAAACGGGATTACCCTTGTATGGAAAAGCACGGAAGCGCCCCTATCATATAAGAAACACGGACGTTTAATGGTTTGATTACAAAAAAATAATGTAGTTTTGCATATCTAATACTACATTATAGCACATTGTTTGAATTAAAGACTAATATGATTATGGTATTAACTGCCTGGAAGGCAGTACGGAGCGAAGCGACGATAACCGGGGACGAAGTCCTCGGGAGCGGCTGTTGAAATGGTTCTGCCTGGAAGGCAGTACGCCTGTGGAAATGTATAAAATACCTATCCTTGGCGTAGTGCCTCCCAGGCACATCGTTATAATCATGCTTTCCCGGCATTTCGTACCCGACATTACCGTCGCTACGCTCCGTAGTGCCTTACAGGCACTTAACACCAAATTCAATCAACACGAAAATCATCTCAAACCTCATACCATGAAAAAGTTTTTCTCCGCGCTGTTGCTGTCATTTGCGGCAACTGCCCTCTTCGCGCAAAAGCCTGCGCACAAACCCATTGACTACGTAAATCCCTTTATCGGCAGCGCCGCAACCGGGCACACGTTTCCCGGTGCCTGCCTGCCCTTCGGGCTTATCCAGGCAAGCCCTGTGACGGGCGCAGTGGGCTGGCAATATTGCTCTGAATACATCTACGCCGACACGCGTATATGGGGCTTCAGCCAGACGCACCTCAACGGCACGGGCTGCACCGACCTCGGCGACGTGCTGGTGATGCCCGTAACGGCGCGCCCCGGCCGCAAGGACTACCGCAGCACGTTCAGCAAGAGCAGCGAGCGGGCACGCCCCGGCTATTACTCGGTGGAACTCACGGAGAACTATGTAACGGCCGAACTGACCGCCACGCCGCACGTGGCCTACCATCGCTACACGTTCCACAAGGCAGACTCCGCCGCCCTGCTCATCGACCTGCAGCACGGACCTACGTGGAGCGAGGAGCAATATCACTCACACGTGAAAGCCTGTGAGGTGAACTGGGAAAGCCCCACGTGTCTGACGGGCCACGTGCGCAGCAACGTGTGGGTGGAACAGGACGTGTATTTCCAAATGCAGTTCAGCCGCCCCATGACACGCATCACCGCCCTGCCGCTCGCCGCGACAGAGAAGGGACAAAGGATGCTCGTGGCATTCGACCTCAAGAAAGGCGAGCAGCTGGAGGTGAAAATCGCCCTCTCCTCCGCCACCATCGACGGCGCATGCCGTAACATGCAGGCCGAACTGCCGGGCTGGGACTTCGAGGCTACGAGGAAGAAAGCCGAGGACGTGTGGAGCAGCTACCTCGACCGCATTGAGGTGCAAGGCACTGACGTGGAAAAGACAAATTTCTATACCTGCTTCTACCACACCCTTATCCAGCCGAACAACATTGCCGACGTAGACGGCGCGTACCGCGATGCCAACGGCAATTTGGCGAAAGCCGAAGACGGCACCTTCTACTCCACGTTCTCCACCTGGGACACCTATCGCGCCGCGCACCCGTTCTACACGCTGGCCGTGCCTGAAATGGTCAGCCCCTTCGTGCGCTCGATGATCAGCCAGGCCGAAACGCAGGGACACTTGCCGATATGGGCGCTTTGGGGCAAGGAAAACTACTGCATGATTGCCAACCACAGCGTGCCCATCGTTGCCGAGGCTTACCACAAGGGCTTCCGCGACTTCGACGCCGAGCGCGCCTTCCAGGCCATAAAGATGACGCAGACGAAGTCGCACAAGATGAAGTCGGACTGGGAGACTTATATGAAATACGGCTATTTCCCTTGCGACATCATCAAGATGGAGTCGGTTTCGGGCACGCTTGAAAATGTTTACGACGACTACGCCGCCGCCGACATGGCGTTGCTGATGGGCAAAAAGGAGGACTACGAATATTTCGCCCGCCGCGCTGATTTCTACAAGAACCTCTTCGACAAGAGCACCAACTTCATGCGTCCGCGCCTTAGCACAGGCGAATGGAAATCGCCGTTCAATCCCTCCGCCCTCGCACATGCCGAAAGCGACGGCGGCGACTATACGGAGGGCAACGCATGGCAATACACGTGGCACGTGCAGCACGATGTGCCGGGCCTTATCCAGCTCTTCGGCGGCAGCAAGCCCTTTATCGCCAAGCTCGACTCGTTCTTCACCACCAAGCTCAACAGCACGCTTTGCGACGTGACGGGCCTGATTGGCCAGTATGCCCACGGCAACGAACCGAGCCACCACGTGGCTTATCTCTATGCCCTTGCCGGCAAGCCGGAGCGCACGCAGGAATTGGTGCGCGAAATCGTGGAGACGCAGTATTTGCCTAAGCCCGAAGGCCTTTGCGGCAACGACGACTGCGGTCAGATGTCTGCCTGGTATATGCTTTCGTCGATGGGCTTCTATCCCGTCGACCCCGTATCCGCCCGCTACGTCTTCGGTGCGCCGCAGTTGCCGCAGGTAACCCTGCATCTGCCGAACGGCAAGACGTTCACGGTGAAAGCCGACGGCTTGAGCAAGGAAAATCTCTACGTCGACAAAATCTTCCTCAACGGCAAGCGCGTCAAGACCAACTACATCAATCACTCCGACATCGTGCGCGGCGGCACGCTCGTGTTTGTGATGAAGGGGAAGAAGTAAAGGCTTTTGCTTTGCTTGCTACTATGTTTAATGATAAAAACCAGTAAAAACACTTGCAGTTGGTGAAGCCCAAGGGCACGCCGTGGCAATTTCCACGCACGTCTGTGAGCCTATCGGCTCCCGCCGTGCGCGGTTCTTGCCCCGGCTGCGTCTGTTCCAGCCGCTTCACCAACTGCAAGGGAAAAACCATAAAAAACCTTCGTATATGAAACTTCAAGTTACTGACCTGCAACTCAGGCAGCAATTACGTATAATTTCGCGCCTACTGTAGACCAGTGCAAGAAATATTACTACGACCCAGACCTTGCAACAATCTTCATATTCTGATTTGATGATATGGAGACTACATATAATCAGCACGCAATGGACTCGGCAATGCGGTTTTTTATGGTTTTTCCCTTGTTCAGCGTGAAGCGGGCGGGAACCGACCGCAGGCTTTGCACATAAGGCACAAGGCGAAAGCTCTGCTTTCAGACTTGGGCATTATGGGCAAAGACGTAGCCGATAGGCTTCACGCCGAACAAGCTGTTTTTCCTGGTTTTTATCCAAATATTTGCCAATTCAATTTTTTTCAAACAATCTAATAAAAACATCTTTCTCATGAAACAACGACTTTTGAAAGGCATGCTGCTGGCAGCCGCCCTGCTGCCTATAACAGCGAGCGCAGGTCCGAGCGACCTCTTGCCTAAGCCGCACTCCATGGTGATTACAGAGGGGCAAAGCTTCGCGCTCGGCAGAGCCGTCAGCATTACCGACGCGTTCGACACGCCTTACCTGCTCACCGCCCTCGAAGAAATGGGCTGCACCATTACGGAAGGCGCGGCAGCAACGGTGGAGGTGAAGCGCGTGGCCGTCATCCCCGGGACATTCAACCACAGCGTGGCGTATATGCCCAACGAAACCTATACGCTCACCATTACCTCCGATAAAATCACCATTGAGGCCGTGACGCAGACGGGCGTAATACGCGCCGCGCAGACCATGCTGCAACTCGCCTCGGGCACCAGCGACAACGGCGGAACGGCATCGCTGCAAGCCCTGACAATCACGGACTGGCCGGCCTTCAAAGTGCGCGGTTTCATGCACGACGTGGGACGCTCGTTCATTCCCTTCGAAGAACTGAAACACGAAATCGATATGCTTTCGCGCTTTAAGGTAAACGTGTTCCACTGGCACCTGACGGAGAAACTCGCCTGGCGCTTTATGGTGAGGGCATATCCGCAACTCACCGCCTCTTCCAACATGACGCGCTACGCCGGCAGCTACTACACGCAGGAGCAATGCAAGGAACTCGAAGCCTATGCGGCTGAGCGCGGCGTTACCGTTATTCCCGAAATTGACATGCCCGGCCACAGCGATGCCTTCACCAAGGCCATGGGCTTTTCCATGCAGAGCGACGAGGGCGTGGAAGCTTTGAAGAAAATTCTCGACGAGGTAGTGACCGCCTTCCCCCTTGCCCCCTATATCCACATCGGCGGCGACGAGGTGACGATTACTTATCCGAACTTCCTGCAAACGATGGCGGACTACGTGCGCGGCAAAGGCAAGAAAGTCGTTATGTGGAACCGGCTCGTAGCCGGGCCTCCCACAAGCGCTCTCTGCGACATGACGCAAATGTGGGCGACGGCAGGTCGCGTGGTAAGCGGCCTGCCCAACATTGACTGCCGCTACAACTACACGAACCACTTCGACGTGTACGCCGACCTCGTGGGCATTTACAAGAGCAACATCTACTACGCGCAGCAAGGCACGAGCGACGTGGCCGGCACAATCAGCGCGGCGTGGAACGACACGAAGACAAAGACGTGGACGGACATCGTGAAGCAAAACAATATTTACGCCAATATCCTCGCCTCTGCCGAAAGGGCTTGGTGCGGAGGCGGACAGCAATACATAGAAACAGGCGGCACCACGCTGCCTAACTCGGGCTCGGAATTTGAAGAGTTTGCCGACTTCGAACGCCGCTTCCTCTTCCACAAAGCACACGTGCTCAAAAACGAGCCTATCCCCTACGTGAAGCAGACCAACGTGCGCTGGCGCATCACCGACCCTTTCCCCAACAACGGCGACAAGACGATGCAGTTCCCGCCCGAAACGACCAACGAGGGCGAGGACGGCGTGCTGCCCACCACTTTCACTTACAACGGCACTACTTACGGTTCGAAGGTGGCCACGGGCGCGGGCATCTATCTGCGTCACATCTGGCACTCCACCGTGCCCTCTTTCTTCTCCAACCCCGCTTACGGGCAGACGGCTTACGCCTGGACGTACGTATATTCGCCCGTGGCACAGACTGCCGGTGCGCAGATTGAATTTTATACGTACAGCCGTTCAGGCAACGAGACCGCGCCGCCCGCAGGCGAGTGGGACCGCCGAGGGTCTAAGCTTTGGGTAAACGGCACAGAGATTGCCGCACCCTCTTGGGAGCAGCCCGATGCCTCTATCCCGCAGGACCACGGCACAAACGGGCTGACAAATGAAAACCTCACGGCGCGCCCCGTTGTGCAAATACAGCTTAAGCAGGGCTGGAACAAGGTGCTGATGCGCCTGCCCCACGCCGCAGCCTCGGGCACCGGTCGCGACAAGTGGCAGTTCACTTTCGTGCTCACCGACACCGAAGGCAAGAACGCGCTCGACGGCATCGTGTACTCTCCCTCAAAGGCCATGGACAGCAGCACCGAGCAAATCGACCTGCTCCTCGGAGACATTGCCGCCTACATCGGCGCAAACTTTTCGGACAAAGTAGGTTACTATCCCCTTTCCCTCTGCGAAGAACTCACGGCCTTGGCAGACGAGGTGCGCGCCACGCTCGGGCAAAGCCTTTCTGAAAGCGAACGCGCCGCGCAAGCCGCGAGCCTCAACACAGCCTTCGAGGCTCTGAAAAGCAAGGTGCAGACGGCATCTATCAACCAGCCGAAAGCAACCACAGCCTCCGAAACGCATCTCTACACCTTTTGCACCCCGCTGCGCGAAAGCCGCTATGTGACCTCGCAAGGCAGCGACCAGCAACTCATTGGACAGACTGCCGCAAGCACTGCCGCCCTCTGGAAATTCGAGGCACGCACGGACGGCACATTTAATATTGTTTCGGCCGAAGACGACCTGTTCATCACGCCCGACGTGACCAAGAACACCGCGCTCAAAACCGTTTCGGCCGAGCCCGCAAGCGGCTGGAGCATTAAACCGGCGGACGAAGTGGGCTATGTCATCATCACCTCGGGCACGGCAGAGTTCAACCAAACCACCAGCCCCAACGGCTACAAAATCTTCAACTGGGGCGACGGCACGAACACTACGGACACGGGTTGCAAATACCGCATTGAGGAAGTGGAAATGCCGCAGGTCAGTAACGACCAAACTTATTATTGGTACACGCTTAGCACCCCGCTGCGTTACGGCCGCTACGCCACGGGCAAGGGTGCAGGCGAGGCAATGGTAGGCGAAACGGAGGCAACATTAGCTTCGCAGTGGAAACTCACGGCACGCACAGACGGCTCTTATAATATTGTATGCCGCGCCGACGACACCTATGTTTCTCCCAACTCCGCCACGGATACCGCCCTGCGCACCGTAGCCGACGAACCTTCTGCCGGTTGGCGCATCTCACCTGCCGCAACTTTGGGTTATTATATCATCACCTCGGGCACGGCGCAGTTCAACCAGACAAACAATGCCACCCTTAACTGGAATGTCTACAACTGGGGCGGCGGCACGAACACCACCGACACGGGTTGCCAATACCTCTTCACTTTGGTGGAAAAGGAAGTGCAAACGCCCTCCGGCATCGTCAGCGTTGCCTTCGGGCAGCCTAAGCAAACGGTCGTCTACGACCTCGCCGGCCGCCGCGTGGCAAAGCCGGGCAAAGGCGTTTACATCGTAAACGGGAAGAAACAGATTTTGAAATAAATACCGGGGCGCATTTCTCTTCGCCCTAACAATACGCGCGAGGCGGGTTGCTGTTGCAATCTGCCTCGCGCGTATATATATTATATGTGTGCATTGAATTTGATAAAAACCATGAAAAACCCGTTTTCAATAAGAAGCCAAATAAATGCTTATCGATTGCATCAAGGTCTCACGGGTTTTTCAAGGTTTTTATCTTTATCCAACAGAATAATTTGGGCTACGCCAATATAATAT
>JBJEAH010000177.1:0-7525 GCA_051868815.1 Alloprevotella sp. | reverse complement strand
CTCGTCTACTAAAAAATATATGCAGCAACTTATCGAACTATACAAGCAGCACTTCGGCACTGCGCCGCTGAAAGCCGAGACGCTTGCCAAGGCGGGCAGCAACCGCATCTACGTACGCTTTGCCGGCAGCGACGGCACGGTGATCGGCGTGGTGGGACAGTCGGAGGAAGAAAACAGGCAGTTTGTCTACCTTGCCGGGCATTTCCGCAGCAAGGGTTTGCCCTTTCCCGAAGTTTACGCCGTGAGCGACGACGGCATGCGCTATCTCCAGCAAGACCTCGGCAGCCGCTCGCTCTATCAGGCGTTGGAAAAGGGACGCACCGCCGGGGCGCAATATTCCGAAGAAGAGATTGCGCTCATCAGGCGCACGCTCTGCCTGCTGCCCCACATACAAGTGGTAGGCGCGGAGGGACTGGACTTCTCTCGCTGCCTCGCGCCCCGCAGGTTCGACACGCAGGCTGCGCTCTTCGACCTCCATTATTTCAAATATTGCTTCCTCAAAACCACCGACCTGCCTTACGACGAACTGCTCCTTGAAGAGGATTTCAGGAAACTGGCGGCCGACCTCGTGGCATGCGGCAAGGGACACGCTGGCTTTCTGTATCGCGACTTTCAGGCACGCAACGTGATGCTCGCGCCCGACGGCGAACCGTGGTTCATCGACTTTCAGGGTGGCATGCAGGGGCCGCTGCAATACGACGTGGCTTCGTTCCTTTGGCAAGCCTCGGCACGCTATCCGCAAACGCTGCGCGAGGCACTGATTGAGGACTATCTGGACGAATTGGCAAAGATTGCGAGCGTGAACCGCACGGAGTTTCGCAGCGGACTGTCGCTCTTCGTATTGTTCCGTATGCTGCAAGTGCTCGGCGCATACGGTCTTCGCGGTTACTTTGAGCGCAAAAAATATTTCCTCGACAGCATTCCCAGTGCCATTCAGAGCCTGCGCCGCCAACTGCTCGACGGCGTATGCGCCCCCTACCCTTATCTGCAACAAACGTTGCAGGAACTGGTGGACCTGCCGCAGTTCAACACGCCGGGGCAGACGGGCGAACAGCCCTGCGGAAAGGGGTTGGAAGAGCATAAGAACCTCGTGGTGCGCGTGTTCAGTTTCAGTTATAAAAAAGGCATTCCGCAGGACGAAAGCGGCAACGGCGGCGGCTACGTGTTCGACTGCCGCAGCACGCACAACCCCGGGCGGTACGAGCCGTACAAGAAACTCACGGGCCGCGATGAGGCGGTAATCAAGTTCCTTGAAGACGACGGGGAAATCCTCGTGTTTCTCGACAGCGTGTATCGCCTCGCCGATGCCCACGTGAGCCGCTATCTGCAGCGCGGCTTCACCGACCTCATGTTCTCGTTCGGCTGCACGGGCGGGCAGCACCGCAGCGTTTACTCTGCCGAGCATCTCGCCGAGCACCTCAACAAGAAGTTCGGCATCGAAGTGCGCCTTTGCCACTGCGAGCAGGGCATCAGCCGCGTGCTGCCGGCGGCAGGGAAATAAGATTGCATTTCAGAAAAACATATTATGGAAAACAACATCTCAAAATATCAATTCACAGTCGAGCCTTTCTCGGAAGATTTTCGCGGCTGCCTCTCGTGGGGCACGCTGGGCAACCTGTTGCTGCGCTGCGCCAGCCTGAGCGCAGGCAACTTCGGTTTCGGTTACGAGCAGGTAGTGCAACGGCGCTTGGCGTGGGTGCTCTCGCGCCTCATCATCGACGTGCCCGCCATGCCCCGCACAGGCGAGCAGTTTGAAATCCAAACGTGGGTAAAGAGCGTTTACCGGCAATTCACCGACCGCCACTACGCCATCATGCGCCCCGACGGCTCGGCCTACGGCTACGCCGTATCCACTTGGGCGCTTATCAACATCGACACGCGCCAGCCCGTTGACCTTTCGCAGATGCCCGACGACCTGCTTTGGCAGAGCATCGTGCCCGAGCGCGAAGCCCCCATCGCGCCCCCAACCCGCCTGCGACTGCAAACGCCAGAACTCCTGGCGGAACACGTGGCAGCATATACCGACCTCGACATCAACGGACACGTCAACTCCATTCGCTACATCGAACTGCTGCTCGACCGAATTTCTAAGGAAGACCACGCCGCAGAACCCGTGACGCGCATCGAGATGCAATATGCCGCCGAAAGCGGCGCAGGCGACCGTCTCCAAATCTTTGCCGACCGCGACAGCGACAACGCACGCCGCCTCTATGTCATCAAGCGCGACGACGGCACCCTGCTGTGCCGCGGCATTCTGCATCGCAACAACAACGGCTAAACTTGCAGGCAAAAAAAAGGTCTCACGAATGTTCGTGAGACCTATATATATATTATATGTATGGGCTTACTGCTCCTTGCGGGGCACTTCAAGCTTGACACGAATCCAAATTTCCTCGCCTTTCCTGTCTGCCTTTTCGTGGTGGTAAGAAACGTGGAGCCTGTCCTGCGTCTCAAAGCGATAGGAAATCTTGTTATCTTTGCCGATAAGCGTGGGGTCGGTGACAGAACCGTTGATATGCTCCGTGTAGACACTGTCGGAATTAACGGTATACGCTCCCTCGTTGGTCTTGATACAAGTAGCATCGGGCGCGGCAATGAGGAAGATGAAGAAATTGCCGTCGGGCTGAATCACTTTCCAAACGGGCAGTTTGATAAAGCCGGGCTTGCCGCCCTGGGCCTGCCCATCGTTTTGCTGAACTTGCTGCCAAAGGCCTACGAGCGGGTGGTTGCTTGTCTGCGCAAGCAGGTGCGAAGCCATAAACAAGGCGGCGCACAGAGAAAGAAGTCTGTAAGTTTTCATAATGTTGGATTTAATTATAAATAAGCGGAAAAGCACGCGCCGCGTGATTTTCTTATTGCAAAATAATTGCAAATAAATTTCATTTGCAAATAAAACAAGGTCTTTTTTATATGACAGACACCGCTTTTTATTACGAAGATACCATTTGCGCACCCGCCACGCCGGCAGGCGGCGCGATTTCCGTGATACGCATATCGGGCAAAAGAGCTGTTGAAATCGCCAACAGCCTTTTCAGGCAGAAAGCCGGGAAAAGCCTTGCACAACGCGCGGCAGGCACCGTGGCGTTTGGCGACATATTGGACGAGGAAGGGGAAACGCTCGACGAGGTGCTGGTCACCCTCTTCCGTGCGCCGCACTCCTATACCGGCGAAGACAGCGTGGAAATTTCCTGCCACGGCTCCGCCTATATTGTCTCGCGGCTGCTGCAAAGCCTCATCGCGAAAGGCTGCCGCATGGCCCGTCCCGGCGAGTTCACGCAGCGGGCCTTTCTCAACGGGAAGATGGACCTTAGCCGCGCCGAAGCCGTTGCCGACCTCATCGCCTCAACCTCTGCCGCCACCCACCGCATCGCACTCAAGCAGATGCGCGGGCAGTTCAGCAAGGAACTGGCGGAGCTGCGCGAGAAATTGCTCCATCTCACCACGCTCCTCGAACTCGAACTCGACTTCTCCGACCATGAAGACCTTGAATTTGCCGACCGCACCCAACTGCAAGACATCACCGACGAAATCCACAAGAAACTATCCCGCCTCGCCTCTTCCTTCCGCCTCGGCAACGCCATCAAGAACGGTATCCCCGTGGCAATCGTTGGCGACACAAACGCCGGCAAATCCACCCTGCTCAACACGCTGCTCGGAGAAGAGAAAGCCATCGTGAGCGACGTGCACGGCACCACGCGCGACTCGATTGAGGACACGGTGAACATTGGCGGCACGCTCTTCCGCTTCATCGACACGGCCGGCATCAGGCAGTCGGACGACAAGGTGGAACAAATCGGCATTGCCCGTACCTTCAAGAAACTCGAAGAAGCAGAAATCGTGCTTTGGGTTATCGACAGCACAGACTGGCAGAAGTCCCTGCGCCTCAAAGACGAAATTCTCCCGCTCTGCGCCGGCAAATCGCTGCTGCTGCTGTTCAACAAATCCGACCTGGCAGACTTGCACGCCGCGCCTGCCATGCTTTCCGCCTTTTCAGACATAGCGGCCGAGCATCTGCTGATAACCGCACAAGACGCTGCCTCCTGCGCCCCCGTCGTAGCCTATTTAGAAAAAGCGGCAGCGCAAACCGCCACCGCCACGCAAAACGACATCATTATCACCAACGAGCGCCACCATGCCGCCATCCTTTCCGCCCTTTCCGCCCTCGACCGCGTCTCTGCCGGCCTGCGCGACGGCTTGCCCGGCGACCTCGTGAGCCAAGACCTCCGCGCCACCCTCTTCCACCTTGCCGAAATCACCGGCGGCGCCATCACCTCCGACGAAGTCCTCCATTCCGTTTTCAAAGGATTTTGCATTGGCAAATAGACCGCCCAACCATAACTTTGTTTTATTCCAGACGTTATGCCAACAAACAAGAATGCCCAACTTCGATATCAGATACTTGACCGTTGCTTCAGCGACTTTCATCGTCAATACTTTATCGAGGATCTTATGGATAAAGTAAATGATGCTCTAATGGATCTGTATGGAACGCAAATCAGCATCCGGCAGATTCGTGAAGACATCAAGTACATGAAGGACCGAGTCACATACAATGCTCCAATAGAAGCTTATCCATGCGAAGGGAGGAAATGCTATTACCGATATTCCGATAAGAGTTTCTCTATTTACAACAACGAATTGTCGGCTGAAGAGGTTGCGTCACTTCGTTCTACGATAGACATTCTTAGCAGATTTCGTGGAGTGCCTACCCATGCGTGGTTGGAAGATGTCATCTCCAACCTGGAGTTTCGTTTTGGTGTCCGCCCCAACCCTGAAAATGTAGTTTCATTTGAGCATAATGACCTTCTGAAAGGCACAGAGTTATTGGGAGAGTTGATAGACTCTGCTTTGAACCATCAGCCTTTGAACCTTCTCTACCGCACCTTTGCAGGCAATGAACGCACCACCACTATCCACCCCTATCATATCAAGCAGTTCAATGGCCGTTGGTTCCTTATTGGTCTTCAGGAAGGCAGTAGTGGCAATTACATCACCAACAAAGCACTCGACCGCATCGTGAAGCTCTCACGTGCCCATGTGCCTTTCATTCCCAATACCGACATAGACTTCAACGAATATTTCAAGGATGTCGTTGGTGTGACTTTGCCTGAAGACCATCCTATCCCCGAGGAGGTACTGCTGAGATTTGAGGACTCACGCTTCCCCTACGTGGTCAACAAGCCCATACATCCGTCGCAGGAAACGGCGGACGAGCAAGAGCATATTATCAGGTTGACTGTCCGTCCGAACAAAGAGCTCGAAGCAAGGATATTCTCTTACGGAAATCAAGTGGAAGTGCTCAAGCCTGAATGGTTAAGGAGGCAAATAGCAAAGAAATTACAGGAAACATTAAAAAAGTATTCTTCTGTGCAGGAAGGCTGCAATATAGAATGAGAATTTTGAACACAATAAATTTATAACGTATAAGAATATGATTACAGGTGAGATAAAGAATAAGATTGATCAAATATGGGACACATTCTTTGTGGCTGGTATTACTAACCCTATCACAGTACTGGAGCAGATGACCTATATCTTCTTCATGAAGATGCTCGATGACAAGCAGCTTCAGGAGGAAGCAAATGCTCGAGACTGGGATAGCGAGGTGCAGAACCCAACATTCCTCGAAGGACAGCTTTGGGTGAATCCCGATGCTGTGAGCGATGAGGAAAGAGCCGGTGTGCCTTACGAGAACCTACGTTGGCATGTGTTCAAAAACTTCGGTGCCGAGAATATGTTCAAGATTGTGCGCCAGAGCGTCTTTGAGTTTATCAAGCACATCGGTACTGGTGAGGAGTCGGCTTATAGTCGCTACATGAAGTCGGCCATCTTTCTTATCCCGAATGCTCGTACGCTGGCTAAGGTTATTGACGGCGTAGATGCCCTCGACATGAACAACCGTGATGCCATGGGCGATGTGTATGAATACATCCTCGGCAAGATGGCAGCATCGGGCACAAACGGCCAGTTCCGTACTCCCCGCCACATCATCCGTATGATTGTTGAGATTATGGAGCCCACACCACAGGATTACATCTGCGACCCTGCCATGGGTTCCGCCGGATTCCTTGTAGAAGCTGTCAAGTACATCAAGGAGAACTATGAGACGGCAATGTACACCATTGAAGAAGCGCACCACATCAAGACAAGCATGATAAATGGCTACGACACCGACCAGACAATGCTTCGTATCGGAGCCATGAACCTCCTGCTTCATGACATCACCGCCCCGGAACTTGCCTGGCGCGACTCACTCTCTGAGCAGAATGACGACCAGAGCTGCTACACGCTCATCATGGCAAACCCGCCTTTTGCAGGAAGCCTTGACAAGGGTAATGTAAACAAGAACATCCTTGCCTACGCCAACACCAGCAAGACAGAACTTCTGTTCCTTGCCCAGTTTGTCCGTTCACTCGAACTTGGTGGACGTTGTGCAAGCATCGTTCCTGATGGCGTGCTCTTTGGAACCTCAAAAGCACACGTTGCCATCCGCAAGGAGATAGTAGACCACCAGCAGTTGCGCGCCGTAATCTCTATGCCAAGTGGTGTGTTCAAGCCATACGCAGGTGTAAGTACTGCCGTTCTTGTGTTCACCAAGACCAACACAGGTGGCACTGATAAGGTTTGGTTCTACGACATGAAGGCCGACGGCTTCTCGCTCGATGACAAGCGTTCTGAAATCAAGGACAATGACATTCCTGATGTTGTCAACCGTTTCCACAACCTCAAAACAGAGGAGTCTCGCACTCGTAAGGAGCAGAGCTTCTTCGTACCTGTAGAGGAAATCCGTAATAACGACTACGACCTCTCTATCAACAAGTACAAGGAGATAGAGCGCGAGAAGGTGGTGTATGACAGCGTAGAGACCATCCTCGCCCGTCTTGACAAATCAGAGACGGAGTATATCAGGGGTTATAGTAAACTCGTGAGAATGTTGGAGGGGAAGGACTCTGATTCACAAGAATGACATATATAATAAGGTATAAACAAAACTTGAAAGTCAAATAATGAAAGTGCATCAAGACGAAAGTCAGAACATCGAATACAAGGAGTCGTGGAATGACAAATACCTGGAATGGGTTTGCGGCTTTGCCAATGCGCAAGGAGGCAGAATCTTCATTGGCGTGAATGATGCTCATGAGGTGATCGGTGTGAAGGAAAGCAAAAGACTGATGGAGGACATTCCCAACAAGATTGTTACCCACCTTGGTATTGTGGCTGATGTGAATCTCCATACTGCAGATGGACTTGACTATATTGAGACTGTCATTGAACCGAGCAACATACCTATTGCCTGCAAAGGAATATACCACTATCGCTCTGGTTCAACCAAACAAGAACTGAGAGGTACAGCCCTCCAGCAGTTTATACTGAAGAAGATGGGACGTTCGTGGGATGATGTACCCAACGACAGGGCGAAACTTGACGATATTGACAGGAAAGCCATAGACTATTTCCTTCGCAAGGGTATAGAGGCACAGCGTATTCCAGAAGACCTGCGTGAAGCATCAACAAAAGAAGTGCT
>JBJEAH010000176.1:25291-32821 GCA_051868815.1 Alloprevotella sp. | reverse complement strand
GCGGCGTAACTTTTTTGCAATTTTACTTGCATATAAGCATAGAATGCCGGGGACGCAGTCCTCGGATAGACGAAGCGAGGACGATGTGCCTGGAAGGCACTACGCCATAGGACATGCCCCGCTCCTCCGATCAATGCCCATAGAGCTTATGCGTCAAGTTTACTGGAAGCACAAGAGTCTAAAAACACGTTAATCCCGTCCTCCTTCCTGCGCAGAGCGTTTACGGCACGTTTGCAATCGTTAAGGCGGCACGGCGCAAAGATTTAGAGATAATTAAGACAATGGAATTTTGCTCCGAAAAATAATCCACGAAAATCAAGGATTTTTTCACGATAAAGCACCTCGTAAAAACTATCAAGGAGATAATTTTCAGTATCTTGCTTAAAGTTTTCACGCTCATATAAGATGATTTTTCCGCTCATATAGGATAGTTTGCCCCTGAAACGCGAAAAGAGGAAGAGCCCGCGCCCTTCCTCTTTTTGCTAAGGCAAAGATAAGCCTTTCCACACGTTTCGCCAAGACGAGCCCAGTTGTGCCACACGCTGTCAAATGCAAGTCGGGCTACGACTGCGCGGACACAATAATCTGCAAAGTTTGCCGTTTTATCTTTTGGCACAAAATAGCAAAAATAACACGAGAAAAGCCGCATGAAGATATTTTCTGTCATAAACAACTACCCGAAAGACAATAAAACCGCCGAAACTGCGTTATCTATACTAAGGCAACCTTCGTTTGTCACGCTGCCCGACACGACGCTGACCACCAGCAACCGCCCGTTTTTCATTCCCGATTTCGCCGAGCCATGCACGGTGAGCGTGCAGTTGGCAGTGCGCATCGGCCGCCTCGGACGCTGCATCGCGCCGAGGTTTGCTTACAGATACCGCGACGCGGCAACCGTCTGCGCCGTGTTTGTGGCGCAAGGACTTTTGCAGGAGTTGCAAGCCGCCGCCCTGCCGTGGGACGCGGCCTGCGCGTTTGACGGCTGTGTGGCTTTGGGACGTTTCGCCCCGCTGCCCGAAACGGGTCTGGACAGTGCCGCGTGCAGCCTCGACATCGACGGCGAGCAGGTACAAAGTTTCGACACGTCGGCGGCTATGG
Source organism: Alloprevotella sp. (assembly GCA_051868815.1). GTDB lineage: Bacteria > Bacteroidota > Bacteroidia > Bacteroidales > Bacteroidaceae > Alloprevotella. Next base: position 31,723 of record JBJEAH010000176.1, on the reverse strand, counting down.
CGGGGACAGACGACCTCATAGCGCAAGTGAGCCGCTGCTGCACCCTGCGCCAGGGCGACATTCTGCTCACGGGCAGCCCGTTCGCCGGACAGACGGCCGTCGGCATCGGCTCCCGCCTCACGGCAAGGCTCAACGGCGAGGCGTTGCTCGACTTTAATGTGAAGTGAAAAACTTTTTGCAACAATATCCTCTTTATATCTGACACACATTTATGGTTTGTTTCACCCCTCATACATTATATATATATATGCGTAGGCTTTTGCCCGTGCTCTTTGCCCTTATCGCCCTGCCCACGCATGGCCAGACGCGCAGCATGTTTACCGCCCTCAGTGCCGCCGACTATCCCGTCACGGCGGAGGGCTTGCCCTATTACTGCCTGTCCGAGCCCGTCGGCAGAGCCTCCGAGGGGTGCAGCTATAATGTGCGGATAGAATATCCCGAATACGTGTCGCTCACGCCGGAGGAACGCCGCCTTATCAGCGAAAGCGGTTTCGAGGTGCCCGACAGCGTGACGGTGGACGTGTTTCGCGGCGTGGCCCGCGGCGACGTGCGTCTCGACATCAGTTTCTGCCCGATAGTGAACCGCGACGGCCGTCCCGTGCGTCTCGTGTCTTGCCGCGTGCGCATCGACACCATTCGGCCGCGCCTCAATCTGGCAGAAGCGCAGAGCGCTACGCCCGCCGCCCGCTATCGTGACCATTCCGTTTTGGCCTCCGGCCGCTGGGTGAAAATTGCCGTAGCTTCGGAAGGCGTTTACAGTCTAACCCCCGCCTCGCTGGCACAAATGGGCTTTTCCAATCCCGCCAAGGTGCGCCTCTTCGGCTACGGCGGACGCATGCTGCCTGAGGCGCTTGAATTTTCGGGCAGGAACGCCGTGACGGACGATTTGGAAGAAATTCCCCTCTATCGCCGCAGCGATGCCCTGCTCTTCTTTGCCGAAGGCACGCGCCGCTGGACGGACGGCGTACACGCCAACAACCCTTACTCCACACTCTCGTATTATTTCCTGACCGAGGGCGACGAGCCTGCCGTGTTCGAAACGCTGCCCGCACCGTCGGAGACCGCCTCGCAAGCGTTCGATGAAGTGTACCACTACGCCGCCATCGACAATGATGAGTTTGCTTGGTACGGCGGCGGGCGCGAGATGTTCGACAGCCACGACTTTAGCGGCACGAATACCAAGACGTTCGACATTTCGCTGCCAGGCATCACGGGCACGAACCTCACCTCTGTAACTTGGGAGTTCACGGCCGCCGGAAGCACACAGAGCTGCACGGCGCAGATGAGCGTCGGGCCTTCATTTAGCGAGGTGCTCTCGTCGAATGTCATTGATAAAATCACCTCGAGCGACGCTGCCCGCGGCCGCCGCCGCACCTTCACGATGCGTGCCACGACCTCCGACCTGCAATTCCGCATCACCTCGACTGCCGGCATACCTGCACACCTGAATTTTATCCGTATCAAATATCCCAAACTCCTTACGGCCAACGCCGGAAACGCCTCGTTCTGTCCCGATGCAACAGGGGCGGTAAGCCTGAGTATAGCCAATGCTACAAGCAATACTCAACTGTGGCGCATCGGACGCGCCGGCGTGCCGGCAGCCCAAGTGGCGAGCCGGCTGAGCGGCACTACGCTCACCGCCTATGCAGCCGACGGCATGGAGAGATACGTCATAGTGAATACAGCCGGCAGCTATCCAGAACCTACTTATATCGGGGCTGTGGGCAATCAGGACTTGCACGCCGACAGAAACATCGACTACGTAATCTTTGTGCCGAGCTCGGGTGCGCTCACGGCGGAGGCAGAACGCCTCGCCGATGCCCACCGCACGCGCTCCGGACTGAATGTGAAGGTAGTGAACGTGGCGCAGGTGTACAATGAGTTTTCTTCCGGCACGCCCGATGCCACGGCTCTGCGCCGCTATCTGAAAATGCTCTACGACCGCGCCGATGCCGGCGAGGGTGCGCCGCGCTTTGCGCTCTTCTTTGCCGACTGCGCCTGGGACAACCGAATGTTGTCGGCAGAATGGAAAGCCACGGGACTTACGCCGTCGGACCTGCTGCCGGCCTACGAGGCCAACGACTATGAAGGCAAGGACGCAACGGGCAACTCGTTCTCCTATGGCTCGCTGCGCAGTTACGTGACTGACGACTACTTCGGGCTGCTCGATGACGGCGAGGGCGCGGACATCTTGCGCGAGAAAATTGATATAGGCTTAGGGCGCTTCCCTTGTCACGAGGTGGCCAAGGCACGCTTCCTCGTGGATAAGTGCATCGACTACCTTGAAAACAAGTCGGCGGGTATTTGGAAAAACAAGATTTACCTCATCGGCGACTACGGCGACAACAATCTGCACATGAACGATGCCGAAGCCGTGGGCAAGCAAATCGAAACCTCCGGCGACCCCGATATGCTCATGCGACGCGTCTACCCCGACGCTTACACCGTGACGATGACCGCAACGGGCAGCTACTATCCCCTCGTGACGCAGAAACTCAAGACGGAGATGAACAAGGGTGCGCTGATTTTCAACTATAACGGGCACGGATCGCCCGAGAAGATTTCACACGCCAACCTCATGCTCCTCTCCGACGTGAAGGAAACGAATACTACCAGCCTGCCGCTATGGATTTACGCCTCGTGCGAAATAACGCCGATTGACCGGCTCACTGACGACCTCGGCCGCGCCGCGCTCTTCAACTGGACGGGAGGCGCTGTGGCGGTGATGTGCGCCTCGCGCTCGGTGTTTGCCAACTACAACCGCACGCTCAACGTGGCATACGTGAACTATCTGCTCGGTAAGGTAAACGGCAACCGCAGAACAATGGGCGAGTCCCTGCAACTGGCCAAGGCGGAACTCGTGACGCGCAAGAGCGACAACACCATCAACAAACTCAAATACACGCTTCTCGGCGACCCCGCCCTCTACCTCGCCCTGCCGCAGGGACAAGTGGTAGTGGACAAAATCAACGGCGCAGCCGTCAAGGCTGGCACGCGCTACCAGCTCGCTGCCTGCTCCGTGGCTGAAATAGAAGGCTACGTGACAGATGCCGGCGGCATGACAGATAGCAATTTCGAGGGTACGCTCTCAGCCATTCTGCTCTGCCCGAAAGAGAAAATCACGTGCAAGGGCAACGGCTCGGTGACGCCCCTCATCTACGAAGATTACAACAAGACGATGTTTGAAGGCAGCGTTAAGGTGGAGAACGGCCGCTTCACGCTGCGCATTCCCATACCGCGCGACATCAACTACTCCGATACCGATGCCCTGCTTTCGCTCTATGCCGTGAACAAAGACCATTCGCTCGACTGCAACGGGCATTTCACGGATATTTATATGAACGGCACCGACCCGAATGCCACGCCCGACACGCAAGGCCCCTCCGTGCTGCTCTATCTCAACTCGCCCGACTTTCCGAACGGCGGAATCGTTTCGCCTACACCCGTCCTTCACGCCGACATCTCCGATAACGTGGGGCTTAGCATCAACGGAGCGACCATTGGGCATAACCTCGAACTCATCGTAGACGGCGACCGCACGAATACGATCAACCTCAATGATAACTTCACGTTCGACTTCGGCAGCTACAACTTGGGACACCTCTCCTATCAGATGCCTACGCTATCGCTCGGCAAGCACAAGGTACAGCTGCGCGTGTGGGACGTGAACAGCAACGTCACGAACTCCGAACTTTCGTTCACCGTGCACCAAGACGGCGCAGCCGACCGCGACGTATTCGCTACGCAAAACCCCACAGCCACGGGCACCACATTTATTGCCTCTTTCTTTATGGATACGACCTCTGGCATCGGCGTGACAATGGAAGTCTACGACATCGCCGGCCGCCGCGTATGGCATAAAGAGCAAAGCGTGCAAGGCGTGAATTACGTGTCCGTGCCTTGGCAGCTTACCGACACTGCCGGCACGCCGCTGCCCTCGGGCATTTACATCTACCGCGCCATTATCGACGGCAAGGAAACAAAAGCTAAGAAACTCGTAATTTTATAAACATGTCTACTCGTATACTTGTTTACTCGTCTACTCGTATACTTGTTTACTCGTCTACTCGTATACTTGTTTACTAAAATAATCTCAATCCAGCCAACAACCAACAACATGAAACATACACTCAGACAACTCCTTTTCACTGCGCTCGCTGTGATGCCTACGGTTCTGTTTGCGCAGGACGACGTGCGCGACCAGTTCTATCCTGTCACCACTGCCGTTACCTCGCAATCCATTGCCGCCGACGCACGCGCCGCCGGTCTCGGCGACACGGGTGCCGCCACCGACCCCGACGTAAACTCGCAAAGCTGGAACCCCGCCAAATACCCGTTCACCATTTCGCGTGCGGGACTTGCCATCAACTACACGCCGTGGCTGCGACAGCTTACCGACGGTATCGCCCTGCTCAACGCCGCCGGCTACATCCGCCTCGGCGACTACCAGGCACTGAGCGCCAGCCTGCGCTACTTCACCCTCGGCGACGTGATGACCGACGACGAGAACACTACCGTGAAGCCCTACGAACTGGGCGTGGACGTGGCTTACTCGCGTATGCTTTCCGAAAAATTCTCGGCTGCCGTAGCACTGCGCTACATGTACTCCGACCTGAGCGGCCACTACGACGACAACACGAAGCCCGGCTCTGCCTTCGCCGCCGACATCGCCTGTTACTACAACACGTATTTCAACCTCGGGCAGCGCGAGTGCCAATTCGCCCTCGGCCTTAACATCAGCAACATTGGTACGAAAATAAGCTACGGCGACGACAATTCCTATTTCATCCCTACTAACCTGCGCCTCGGCATCAACTTCATGGTGCCCATCAACGAGTACAACCGCTTCTCCATCTGTGCAGACGCCAACAAGTTGCTCGTGCCCTCCAAACCTTTGCAAATGGCTGATGAGAGTAACGAAGATTATGAGCTGCGCCTGCGCAAGGACTACTACGACGTGTCGTCGATCTCCGGCATCTTCAAGAGTTTCGGCGACTCCGAGCGCGGTTTCAAGGGCGAAATGGAAGAGATACAGTGGAGCGTCGGCGCGGAATACGTATACAACGACAAGTTCTCCCTGCGCGGCGGCTATCACCACGAGAGCAAGATGCAGGGCAACCGAAAATACTTCAACGTGGGTGCGGGCTTCCGCATGAACGTCATGGCGATTGACGCGGCCTACACCATCGCCACCTCGCCCAGCAACCCCCTCGACCAGACGCTGCGCGTATCGCTGGCATTCGACTTCGACGGCATCAAGGACTTTTTCAGCAGAAAGAGAAGATGAGAATAGGATTTGGCTACGACGTACACAAGCTGGTGACCGGCCGCGACCTTTGGCTGGGCGGCATCAAGATAGAGCACGACTTCGGACTGCTGGGCCACAGCGATGCCGACGTACTTATCCACGCGCTTTGCGATGCCCTGCTCGGGGCGGCCGCCTTGCGCGACATCGGTTATCACTTCCCCGACACAGCAGGCGAGTTTAAGAATATCGACAGCAAGATCCTGCTGCGCCGCACCGTGGCACTGCTTGCAGAGAACGGGTTCAGCGTGGGCAACGTAGACATCACCGTTTGCGCCGAGCGCCCCAAGTTGTCGCCGCACATCGATGCCATGCGCGAGTGCCTCGCGCCCCTGCTCGGCATCCCCGTCTCCCGCGTTTCCGTGAAGGCTACCACCACCGAGCAGCTCGGTTTCACCGGCCGCCGCGAAGGCATCTCCGCTTACGCCGTTGCGCTCATTGAGGAGAGTAATTGAAAAAATCTGTTTGTTGGCTATCTGGCTGCACGCAGCCGATATTATGAAATTGCCGAATACCGCCGATATTGCCCCTGAAAGGGGCTGATAACATAGCGTAGGGGCTTGCCCCTACGTATAGCGTTGCAAGTAAGATTGCCTTTCCACAGGGGCAAGCCCCTGTGCATTGTTATAAAGCCCTTTTCAGGGCAACAAGCACATTTTGTCACTCCCTCAAATTATTTGCGCAATACCTTGCGGGTGGCGTTGTCGGTCTTCTCGATATACACGCCGGCGGGCAGGGGGCTATCGGCCGCCGCGAAGGCATCTCCGCTTACGCCGTCGCGCTCATTGAGGAGAGTAATTGAAAAAATCTGTTTGTTGGCTATCTGGCTGCACGCAGCCGATATTATGAAATTGCCGAATACCGCCGATATTGCCCCTGAAAGGGGCTGATAACATAGCGTAGGGGCTTGCCCCTACGTATAGCGTTGCAAGTAAGATTGCCCCTGAAAGGGGCTTATAATTAAAATGTTACTCTTTAAGAGCCCTAATTATAAGCCCCTTTCAGGGGCAATCGTATTATATCGCCTTTCCACAGGGGCAAGCCCTGTGCTATGTTATAAAGCCCTTTTCATGGCAACAAGCACATTTTGTCACTCCCTCAAATTATTTGCGCAATACCTTGCGGGT
>JBJEAH010000176.1:0-25191 GCA_051868815.1 Alloprevotella sp. | reverse complement strand
GCACATTTTGTCACTCCCTCAAATTATTTGCGCAATACCTTGCGGGTGGCGTTGTTGGTCTTCTCGATATACACACCGGCTGGCAGGGGATTATCGGCCGCGCCGTGCAGCCTTCCGCTTAGGTCGTAGATTTGAGGAGTTCCCTGCGCTAATGGCAGGTTCTTTTTTTTTATGTCAGAGCCGCTGTCCTTGACGAAGTTGGCAGTAAACGTGCCGGTCTCGACAGGAATGAAGGAATAGTTGGCCTCGCGGCTGACGATGCGGCCGTATTGGTCGGTCCACGCCTCGAGGCGGTAGCCTTCATTGGGCTGCGCCTGCAAGATGATGCGCTCGCCGGGGCGCACGGTGGCGGGGTTGTCTAGGCCGCTGATCGCTACCGTTCCCATGGCGGCATCGCTGCTCACAACGGTAACGGTGGGCGCAAGGGCGGGTAGTTCGGTGACGTTCACCACTACGTCGTAGACGGGGCGGCCTGCCTCTGCCGTGGCGGGCTTGGCATCGGTGACGGAGTCCCAGCCGCCGCTCCATGCGCCGTCGAAGCGCAGGCGCACGTGGGTGATGCCGAGCGGCATGTCGTAGGGCAACAGGATTTGCAGCGTGCCGACAGAAACCGTGGAGTTGCCTGCCTGGTTCTTATTGCCGCGCACTTCGAGGAACTCGCCCTCGTCGGTGAAGTCGCCGTCGGCATTGAGGTCAATGTAGGCCGAGAGGCGGCAGTAGGACAGACCGCGGCGGTCGGAGTCGCTCCACGAAAGGGTGAAGCTCGAGCCGCGCGGGGCGTTGACGGCCGTGGGCACTACGTTGAAGAGGGTGGCGGGCATCTGCGCGGTGGAATAGATTTGCACGGGCGAGCCGCCGTTTTGCGAGACGGACATCTGCACGAGGTACTGCTCATAGTTTTGAATGTCGTTGCGGTCGGCCCAATTCTCGGTCACGGTGCCCCACTTGTTGACCGCAAAGTGCGCGGTGAACTGCGCCGCCTCCTTGCCGTAGTAAGTATAGGGGTTTTGCGAGGTAACGACATTGCCGGCGGCGTCGGTCCATTGCAGGAAGTCGTAGCCCGTGGCAGGCGTGGCCTTGATGGTAACGGCATCGGCGGAATTTACGGTCAGTTCCGATGCGCCCTCAATGGCAACCGTGCCTTGGGCGGCATCGGCCGTGGCAACGGACACTTGGCGCGGGGCGGTGATGTCGTCGCGCAGGAGAAGGGCGAGGGTGAGCTGCGTGCCGTCGGTGAGCGTGATTTGCGCTTTCACCTTGCCCGTTGCGGAGGCGGCGGGCACGGCGAAGGCGGCGGCAGCAATGGTTTCGTCGGCGGCAATCATGCCGTCGCCGTTGAGGTCGATGCCGAAAGAGGCGACTTGTGCGGCGATGTTTTCAGAGAACACGGGCGCAAAGGTCTCGCCACGGTAGGCCGTGAGCGTGGTCTCTGCGGAAAGGTCGGTGGCAAGCCCGAGCGGCAGGTGGAAAACGGTGCCGGCAGCATCGGTGAGCGTGCCGAAATATTTGGCAAAGAGTTCGGGAGCCACGGCGAGGGCATCGCCGTCAGGTTCGGCAGCATACTGCTGCGCATAGTTTTTGGTCCATGCCTCCTCAAAGGCGAACCATTCGGACGCGGAGGGCGTGGCCTTTCCGGCGGCAAGGGCATCGAAGAACTTTTGCCAGCGGGCATAGTGGAAGTCTTTGAGCAAGCCGGCCCACTCGCGGTTGGAATAGTCGTGCAGACCGCCCCAGTTGGCGGCGGCTTCCGTGCCCCAAACGGTTATCTGCGTGCGGGCGTTCCATTCCATCCAGTTGCAATCGTCGGCCACGCTCCCATGACCTGCTTCGGCGGGCACGCGACGTGCCATCTGCGTCCAGCGGCCAAGGCGGAAGTTGCTGTCGGTGGCGAGCAGGCGGTCTTGGTCGAGGATAAGGTTGAGGAAGAGGTCTTTCAGGCGTACGAAGCGTTCGGTGTCCTTGGCGTCGTAGGCGCTGCGGATTTGCTTGAGCAGGAGGTTGGCGACGTCGGTGAGACTCTGGCGCGTCACGTCCACGAGGTCGTAGCGCAGATTGTCCGCGCCGGCGGCATTGCTGCCTAATTCGGAAGAAGCGGCGATGAGCGCGGCGGCGGCGCGGCGCACGTCGTAGACATTATAATATATAGCACTCGTGCTCCACGTGGAAACGGAATTGACGGTGAGCGCGGGGCGGGCGCAGATCACGGGTTCGGAAGTACCCTGCTGCGAGGTGCCGCAGTCGTAGACCGACTGCGCCAGTTTCTGCCACGCCTCTGCGGCATCGGCATTGGCTGCACCGTAACGGGCGGCGGCATAGCCGTTGAGCCATTCGGCGGTAGAGGTCACCGTGGTCCAGGGCAGTTCGAAGAGCGCGTCGTAGAGCATGGGGTTGGTCTCGATGCCCTCGGGGGTGGCACCCACGCCTTTGAGGTTTTGCGGATAGAGGCGCAGGGCATCGTAGTAGCCGTTGGTCATCGTCTTCAAACGGCCGTGCAGACCCACGCGGCCGCCGAAGTTGTGGAGCATGCAGTAGACCATTTCGTGACCTCCGTAGCCGTTCCAGTCTTTCCAGCGGGGCACGGCCTCGGAGAAGAGGTCGAGCACCACGAGTTTGCCTTTCTTAATCGTGTTGAGGCATTCCGAGCGCGGGTTCTCGTTCCAACTCTGAATGACCCACTTGGCATCGGGATTTACCTTGTCCATAGCCGTCTGTATGGCGGTGTAGGCGGCGGGCAGGTCCACGCCGCTCGTGTTGCCGCCCTCGTGGAAGGGGTCCATGCTGTAATAAGCCGACGTGCCCATCACCTTTTCCAACTCCTGATAGTAGAGGGCGGCCATTTCGGCAAAATGGCTGTCGGTGGGGAGCAGGAAGCCGGGACGTTGGAACTGGCACCAGCGGCCCGGGTCGGCAATCGTCCAGCCTTTCTTGGCGGTGATGTCGTGGGGCACCATGCCGCTGTAACCGGGCAGCACGGGGGTCATGCCCAGTTCGCGCATACGGGCAAGGATATTCTTTGAAAGCGTTTCCTGCCGCGTGTACCACCAGTCTTTGTTCGGCCCGCCCCAGCCTTCGAGGTTGTTCATCAGCCACCAGGCTTGAAAGCCCGGGCCGGCGATAAAGGCATTGATTTCAGAAAGGGAGTAACCCAGTTGTTCGAGCACGTTTTTCCACACTACGTCTGCGCCGACGAGGGCGAGCGGCATGTTGATGCCGTGGAGTGCCATCCAGTCAATCTCCTGCTGCCAGCGTTCCCACGTCCAAAAGGCCATGGAATAGGAGAAGGTGCAGTAGTTGAGGTAATAGCGGTAGTCGGCCGTGCAGGAGTGCCGCTCTTCTGCGCCGGGCAGGGGGAGCGTGGCGGCGGAGAGGTCGGCGGTGAGGCGGTTCCAGGCGAGATTGACGTGGGCATAATGGTTGAGATACCAGTTGATGCCGGCCGTGACCGCCGAAAGGCTATTGCCCTGAATGCAGGGCTTTCCGTCGCGGGCGGCAATAACGAATACGTCTTTGCCATCGGCAGAGAGCGTGGCGTCTACCTCGGTCACAAAGCGTGCCGACGTGCCTTCGCCGCCGATGCGGTCGAGCAATGCGCTGACGGCTGCGGGATTGGTCTCTTTGGCAGATGCCGCAAAGAGGGCGGCAAGCCAGAACGCGAAGAAGAAAAGGATTTTTGCTTTCATAATATTTTAATGTTCTGTTGTTTTCTCTACTAAATTAGACACAAGGAAGTCGGCGGAGTGGACAATGCTGACGAGCGGCGACTTGTCCACGGCGGCGCGGAAGGAGAAGCTCATGCTCGACCCGCTGCCCGCCATGTCGAACATGCCCATGTGCCAGCGAATGGCTAAAAGTTCCTCGGGCTCAAGGCGCATGTACCAGCTCACCATGAGGCACGACTTCTCGCCGTGGCCGAAGGGGAAGCTGTCTTTCACCTCGTAGCCGGGATATGTGACCCAACGCCCGGTCTCGTCTTTCTTGAAGCGCTGCGTCTCGTGGTAAAAGTTGATTTTGCAAAGGTCGTGGAAGAGCGTGGCAATGGCGATGCTCTCGCGCGAAATCTCGTGAGTAAAGGGCGAATTGCCTGCCTTGATTTGCGGCAAATAGATGTGGTCGTAAATATTGCAGGCCGCCTCAAACACGTTGAGCGAATGGCGGCAAAGGCCGCCCGTCTCGTTGAGGTGGTAATTGGAAGAACTGGGCGCGGTGAAGAAGTCCGACTTTTCGAGATAGTCCAAGAGGCGTTCCAGTCCGTCGCGGTGTATCTCGCGGCGGCAAGTATCGAGATAGAGTTGCTTGTTTTGTTCTAATTCTGCAGCGTTCATAGATATATTGGATTTAAGGATGGGTATTATTGTTCTTCCGGAGTATCGGCTGGCGTAAACGATGGGTCCTTTTCAAGTCCCATTTCTTTGGCTTTATTCAAGACGAACTGCCAGGCGGCATCGCGCTCATTAGGCACAACGCCATCGAGGATTGCATCTTTGAGCGCGGTTTTCAGCACGCCGATTTCGCGGCAGGGCGGCAGATGAAACGCCTGCATGATGTCGTCGCCCGTGACGGGCGGCTGGAAGTTGCGGATACGGTCTTTCTCCTCGATATCAACGAGTTTCTGACGCACGATTTTGAAGTTTTGCAGGAAATTCTGCTTGCGCTGCTCGTTCTTGCTCGTGATGTCGGCCTCGCAAAGGAGCATCAGGTCGTCAATATCGTCGCCCGCCTCGAAGAGGAGGCGGCGCACCGCGCTGTCGGTCACCTCGTCGTCGGCAATGGCAATGGGGCGCATGTGCAGGCCAACGAGTTTCTTGACGTACTTCATGCGCTCGTCGAGTGGCAACTTCAGCCGCTTGAACAGCGCGGGGATCATCTTTTCGCCCAAATAGTTATGGTTGTGGAACGTCCAGCCCACAAGCGCGTCCCACTGCTTGCTGCGCGGCTTGCCGATGTCGTGCAAAAGCGCCGCCCAGCGCAGATAAAGGTTGCCGCTCTTGGCCGCCACGTTGTCGAGCACTTCGAGCGTGTGGTAAAAATTATTCTTATGCGCCCGCCCGTTGCGCGTCTCCACACAGTCGAGTGCCGCCAGTTCGGGCAGGATTACGGAAAGCAGTCCGCTGCGGTGCAGTTCGACAAAGCCGTATGAGGGCGCGGCAGTTTCCATTATCTTATTCAGTTCCACAATGATACGCTCCGCGCTGACGATGCGCAGCCGCTCGGCGTTGCGCCCGAGCGCGTCAAAAGTTTCTTCTTCGATTACAAAGCGCAACTGCGCGGCGAAGCGGACGCAGCGCATCATGCGCAGGGGGTCGTCGCTGAACGTGATGTCGGGGTCGAGCGGCGTGCGAATAATGCCGTCTTCAAGGTCGAGCACGCCCTCGAAAGGGTCGACCAACTCGCCGAGGCGCGCGGCATTGAGGCACACCGCCATGGCGTTGATGGTAAAGTCGCGGCGGTTTTGGTCGTCCTCCAAAGTGCCGTCTTCAACTATGGGCTTGCGCGAGTCGTGGGAGTAACTCTCGCGGCGCGCGCCCACAAATTCCACTTCGTGGCTGTGCCATTTCACCTGCGCCGTGCCGAAATTGGCAAACACGCTGACCGCCGCCTTGCCTTTGAGCCGCCCGGCGAATGCCTTTGCCATCTCGATGCCGCTGCCGATGACCACGACGTCGATGTCGTTGGTGGGGCGTTCGAGAAAAAGGTCGCGCACGTAGCCGCCCACGAGGTAGCACTCCATTCCCAAGTCGTCGGCCGTGGCCGTAAGGGCATGGAACAAAGGGCTGTCTATCTTTTGCCTTATTTCTTCTGTGGTAAGGATTTTCATTTACTATCTAATATAATGGCGCAATGTTATGAGCGGATGATACAGCAACATTCTCGGGCCGCACCAGCGCATCACCCGGCGCATCTGCTCGCGCATGTCTTTACGGTAGCAATGCACGGGGCAACGCTGGCAGGCGGGTTTGCGGTCGCCGAAGCGGCAGCGGGCAAGCCTTTGCCGCGCATACGCCAGCAGGTTCTCGCACTCGGGCGTAAGGGTGCTTGAGCGGAGCTTCTTGCGACAATAGAGCCTTATCATTATTTCAATGATGTGCTGCTCCTTTTCAATGCTTGCCATAACTCGCGCCTCGGGGATTATCATTTATTCCATCCACGCAATCTCGCCCGAGCCGTAGCATTTATGGTGGTCTTCGTCGTAAACCACACAGAATTGCCCCGGCGCTACGCCGTGGATAGGTGCGGAGGAATGTATCATATACGCGCCGTCGCCCATGGGTTCGGCAGTCGCCGTGTGTATCTCGGGCGTGTGGCGTATTTTGAAGGTGATGCGCTCTGGCAGTTCGGGGAGCGTGAGAAAATGGAAATCGTGGACGGGAAAGTCCTTGCGGTAAGCATTTTCGGGATTGTAGCCGTTGGCCACGTAGAGAATATTCCGCCTTACGTCTTTCTTGACCACAAACCACGGACCGCCGCCGAAGCCCAAGCCTTTGCGCTGGCCGATGGTGTAGAACCAGTGGCCGCGGTGGCTGCCGATGCGCTTGCCCGTGCCCACCTCGATAACGTCGCCGGGCTGGTCGCCGAGATAGCGGCGCAGATAGTCGTTGTAGTTGATTTGCCCGAGGAAGCAGATGCCTTGCGAGTCTTTGCGCTTTGCGTTAATCAGATGCTCCTGCTCGGCGATGCGGCGCACCTCGTCCTTGTGCATCGCGCCGATGGGGAAGATGGCTTTCTGCAACTGCCAGTCATAGATTTGCGCGAGGAAGTCCGTTTGGTCTTTCACTGGGTCGGGGCTGGTGGTGAGCCATTTGCGGCCGTCGATGATTTCGGTCTGCGCATAATGGCCCGTGGCTATGAGGTCGTAGTCGCGGCCGCGCTTTTCATGGAACGCGCCGAACTTTATCAGGCGGTTGCACATCACGTCGGGATTGGGCGTAAAACCTGCCCGCACCTTGTCCATCGTGTATTTGGTGACCTGCTCCCAGTATTCTTTATGGCAGTCGATTACTTCGAGGCGGCAGCCATAGCGGCGCGACACGGCGGTGGCCATTTCGAGGTCTTCCTCCGACGTGCAGTTCCACTCCTCTGTTTCCTCCGGGCCTATCTTAATGTAAAAGCAATCGGGCGTAAGTCCCTGCTGCACAAGCCTGTATAGCACAACAGAGCTGTCAACGCCGCCGGAGAGCAAGACCGCTATATTTCTATTTTGCAGATTTTCCATTGTCAAAATATTGTAGCCCCTTTTAATCACTTACTGCGCAGCAAGGCCGTAAACCCGGCGAAAAATCTCTTTACTAACCGCCTCGTGGTTGGCGTGAAGCCAATCGCCCCGCGTACTCATCAGATTTAGCGCAATGGCAGCACCCCCGGGGCGATAGGGCGGTTGCATATAGGACAGGGGCGAAAGCACGAAGCCCCGGCGCTCGTAAAAGGCGATGCGGCGGTCGGCCATCGGCGTACTGCCTTTCGGCTCAACTTCAAGAACGATAGGCACTTGCACGCTTTCTACCAGCGTCTGCAATGCCCGTGCGCCCAGTCCGCCGCCGCGTCTTTCGGGCGACACGGCGAAGTGCTCCACATAAGCAAACTCGCGGAATCGCCATAAGGTAAGCAAACCAGCCGCCGCGCCGTCAGCCTCAATCACATTCAGGCAAAAAGCCTCATCGCGCCCCGGCATTTCCAGCCAGTCGCGCGTCGGGCGACGCTCTTCTTCGGGAAAGGAGCACTCGTAAAGGTCTGTGATAAAAGGAATGTCGGAGGGAATAAAAGGGCGGATGGCGAGAGAGGTCATCATTCGTCGGATTTTATAAATTTCAAAGAAAGGATTTGCGCGAGCCTCGTGCGCAGGGCGGTTTCGCCGGTGAGGCGGATACTTATGGTGGCAATAACGCCCTTGTCCGTATAGTTGCGCTCCACGATGTCGGCATCGGCCTCTTTCACGAAACGCTGCATCACGTCGGCATCGGCGTAGGGCACTTCCACCTGAAACCGCGCCTTGACGATACACTCCTTTACGGTGGCGGCGGCAATGGCTTCGGCAGCGGCGGTCTTGTAGGCAACAGCCAGTCCGCCCGTGCCGAGTTTCACGCCGCCAAAGTAGCGCACCACTATGACGAGCGTGTACGTAAGCCCGGCGGCACGCAGCCTGCCGAGGATAGGCACGCCCGCCGAACCTGACGGCTCGCCGTCGTCGTTGGAGCGGGTGCGCTCGCCGTGGTCGCCCACCACGTAGGCGTAGCACACGTGCCGCGCGTCGTAATACTTCTTCTTGTATTGCGCCACCACGGCCTTGGCTTCCTCCTCGCTGTCCACGTGCATGGCAAAAGCGGGGAAGCGGCTGCGCTTCTCAGTGAGATAGCCCTCGCCGGGCTGGTCGAGCGTCAGATAAGTGTCGGTCGGTAGAGCCTCCGGCATTTACTTTTTAGTTGAAATGATACAGGAAGGTGGCGATGCCCGTGAGTGCCGGCTTGCGCTGGTCCTTGATTTCGATGGTAAAGTCGATTTCGGCCTTGCAGATGCCGCGCAGGTTGGCGATGCTCTTCATCTTCGTGACGAGGCGCACGCTCTGGCCGCTCAGCACGGCCTGCCCGAAGCGCATCTTGTCCATGCCATAGTTGACCATCATCTTGAGATTGTTCACCTGAATAATTTGGTTCCACATGTGCGGCAGGAGCGAGAGCGTGAGGTAGCCGTGGGCGATGGTCTGCCCGAAGGGGCCGGCGGCGGCGCGTTCCTGGTCAACGTGAATCCACTGATGGTCGAGCGTGGCATCGGCAAACATATTGATGCGCTCTTGCGGCACTTCCAGCCATTCGGACGTGCCGATTACTTTGCCTTCAAAGGCAGCAAACTCTTCGTAAGAATTGACAATTACTTTTTCCATAATGTAGACAATATTATATTAACGCTCTCATCTCCGCGACACTTCTTCGAGCGTGAGGGAGGTGATGAGCAGGTTCTTGTCGAGCACTGCGACGACGTTGTACGAACCGAAAGTCTTGCCCTCGTTGTCGCGCTGAATGTTCTGATCCACGGAGAAGCGGGCTGTGTAGACAGGGTCGGGGCCACTGCTGCGCGTGATTTCAAAGTCGCGGTTGAGGGTGAAGGTGCAACTTTCGATATGCTCGTTGAACATACCGTTGATGATATGCATCACGTCGGCCTTCGTAGCCTTTTGCTTGCTGAGGAAACGATCCATGACGGTGGGGATATTCTGGCACACGCGGTCGAAGTCGCGCTTGGCAAAGCCCGTGAAAAACTCCTCGCACGTCTGCTGTATCAGCACCTGCATTTCCTCCGGAACCTCGCTGTCGCGCAAGGCACCCTGTGCCACGGAAGCCTCCGAGGCATACGTGCCCTCCGGGTGGTCGGCGAGATAACGCTCGTAAGCCTCGGGCGTGTTCTCCCGCTGGGCGGAAATCCAGTCGAGCGAGTCGAGCTTCAAGTCGCAGAACTTGGCGTAATTGGCGTTTTCATACATCTCCTTGAAACGCACGAAATCGGCCTTGTTCCCGCTGTTGGCAATGCTGCGCCAGTCAGCGAGCATCTGGTTGAGGAGTTTCAGGCGTTTCTGCACCTCGAAAGCGTAAGTGCTGTTAGGATAATCGGCGAGGAACTGCTCGTAATCGGCAGGATTGTCGTTGTCCTCCAAAAGCGCATAAGCCGTTTCCTCCGCGTTCTTATCACCTGTCATCATCAACACGCCGGTCACTGCGCCGCCCACGATGAGCAGGGCGACAATGATGCCGATAATCAGCCCTTTCTTCGATTTCTTGGCCTGCGGCTCGTTCATTTCGTTGTTTTCTGTCATAAAAAATGTGATTGTTACAATTATCTTACTGCAAAGTTACGCTTTTTGCATCAAAGAAAGCGATCTTTGTAGAAGATAAATAGGTGTGTTTGGCGTTTATCTGCGCAGATAATGGCACTTTTGCCCCAGCAAAGTAAGAAGTTTTGCTTACTTTTGCAGAAGATAATCAGTAAATGTATAATTATCTGCCTGCACCCGCACTTTCCGGCTTTCAAGTTTATGCAACTTATCCAAAAATATTTTCCTAACCTTACGCAGCAGCAGACGGAACGCTTTGCCATGCTCGATGCGCTCTACCGTGATTGGAACGCAAAGATTAACGTCATCTCGCGCAAGGACATCGACAATCTTTATCCCCACCACGTGCTGCATTCCCTGGGCATCGCCAAGGTAATCAACTTCCGCCCCGGCACCGCAATTATGGATATCGGCACGGGAGGCGGTTTCCCCGGCATTCCCCTTGCCATCATGTTTCCAGAATGCAGTTTCTACCTGATTGACAGCATCGGCAAGAAGGTGCGCGTGGCGCAGGCGGTGGCTGACGCGCTGGGACTGCAAAATGTGACGGCGGTGCACCGCAATGTGATAGAGGAAAAAGGAAAGTTCGACTTTGTGGTGAGCCGTGCCGTGATGAACCTAAACGATTTGTTCAAACTCGTGCGCAAGAACGTGCGCCCCGGCGGCACTAACGCCTTGCCCAACGGACTGATTTGCCTGAAAGGCGGCGACCTCGCCGAAGAACTGCGGCCGCTGTGCAAGACGGCCGTGACCTGGCCCTTGTCGGGGTATTTCCAAGAAGAATTTTTTGAAACGAAAAGCGCGGTATATGTGCCGTGCCGGTAGATTATATTTTTTTCAAAAGAGATGAGTATGCTTAGTTACAAGGTATTCCCCGTCAACTTTATTGAAGAGAATTGCTATCTGCTTTGGGACGAAAGCCGCGAGGCGGTAATCGTGGACTGCGGTGCGTATTCGTCGGCAGAGCAAGAGCAGATACGCGCGTTTGTGGTCGAGAACGATTTGACTGTGAAGCATCTGCTCAACACGCACGCCCATTTCGACCACCTTTTTGGCGCACAATTTTGCAGCGACACGTGGGGCGTGCTGCCTGAAATATCGGCCGACGAAGTGGAAACCTATCATCAGGCCGTGCCGCAAATGCAGGCGTTCCTCCACCGCGCTTTCCCCTTGCAGTTGCCCGCGCCCGGCAGGTCGTTTCGCGAAGGCGATGTGATTAGTTTCGGTTCCCACGTTTTGCGCGTCATTGCCACGCCGGGCCACACGCCGGGCGGCGTGTGCTTCTATTGCGAAGAGGAGGGCTTGCTGCTCACGGGCGACAGCCTGTTCCGTTGCAGCATCGGCCGCTGCGACCTGCCCGGAGGCGATGCCGACAGCCTCGTGACGGCTTTGTTGGAAAAAATCCTCACGCTGCCCGAAGAGGTGAAAGTGCTGCCCGGGCACGGGCCGGGCACGACCATCGGTTACGAGCGTATGAATAACATGATGTTGCGATAAATGGAGCAAAAGTCCTACGACCTGATTACCGTTTTAGGCCCCACGGCCTCGGGCAAGACGCGCTTTGCCGTGCAGCTGGCCGACCGCCTCGGCGCTGAAATCATCAGCGGCGACAGCCGGCAGGTGTACCGCCGCATGGACCTCGGTACGGGCAAGGACTTGGACGACTACCGCCTCGGCGACCACAGCGTGCCGTACCATTTGATAGACATTGCCGAACCCGGCACGAAATACAACGTATTCGAGTACCAGCGCGACTTCCTCGAAGCCTACAACGACATTCGCCGGCGCGACCGCAAGGCAGTGCTCTGTGGCGGCACGGGGCTGTATATCGAGAGCGTGCTGCGGGCGTACAGACTAAGTCCCGTGCCGCAAAATCCCGAATTGCGCGAAAGGCTGTCCGGCAAGTCGCTGGAAGAGCTCACGGCGCTGCTCGCCACGTACAAGTCGCTGCACAATACGACCGACGTGGACACGGCGCAGCGCGCCATACGCGCCATAGAGATTGAGGAATATTATCGGCAAACGCCGCTCGAGAGCCGCCCCTTCCCCAAGATTGAGAGCCTGACGCTCGGCGTCGACGTGAGCCGCGAGGTGCGCCGCGAGCGCATCAGCCAAAGGCTGCGCAAGCGCCTCGACGAGGGCATGTGCGGCGAAGTAGAGCGGCTGCTCGCCGAGGGCATCAAACCGGAAGACCTCATCTATTACGGCTTGGAGTATAAATATGTTACGCTCTACGTCACGGGGCAAATTACCTTCGACGAAATGGCGGCGCAGCTCGAAATAGCCATCCATCAGTTTGCCAAAAGGCAGATGACGTGGTTCAGAGGCATGGAGCGGCGCGGAGTGCCCATCCTTTGGATAAGGCTCGGGGAGGATTTCGACGAGACGCTGCGCCTCAACCCCGGATTGGAGGAGCGGATATACTGTTAAAAGTACAGGAACGGCATGATAGACGTAAGAGACATAATAGATTTCAGGACGTTTATTGACGACTTGCTGCTCCACAGCGAGTGCGACGATTTAGAGTTCAAAAGCGCGGCGGGCGGTTTCCCCGGCAGCTTTTGGGAGACGTATAGCGCGTTTGCCAACAGTGAGGGCGGACTGATTGTCCTTGGTGTTGCGGAGAAAAAAGACGGGTTGCAATTAGACGACCTTTCGGACGAGCGGATAGAGAAATACACCAAAGATTTTTGGAATAATGTAAACAATCGCTCCACCATCAGTTGCAATCTGATGAAATTGCAAGATTTGCAAGTCGTGGACTATAAGGGTTATAAGCTGATGCTTTTCTTTGTGCCGATGGCAAGCAGAGAGCAAAAGCCGGTTTATCGCTCAACGCAGCCGTACAACGGTACTTTCAAGCGCAATTACGAGGGCGACTATAAATGCACGGAGCGTGAGGTGCAGCGTATGTTTTCAGATGCCAACGTGTCTTATTCAGCCGATAGCAGGATACTGGACAATTACAGCTTGGACGACATCGACTTAAATTCGCTTGCACAGTATCGCCGGCTTTTTGCGCTTTCCAAGCCCGACCACCCGTGGCTGGCTCTCGACGACCTTGATTTATTGAAAAAGCTCGGCGGTTACAGAGCGGACCGCAAGAGCGGTAAAGAAGGTTTCACCGTTGCAGGCTTGCTGATGTTTGGTAAAACCGATGCCATTACGGATGAAGAGTGTTGTCCCGATTTCTTTCCTGACTATCAAGAGCGTTTGGACGATGATTTTCGTTGGACGCATCGGATTGTGTCCGATGGCACTTGGGAGGCAAATCTTTTTCAGTATTACCGTGCAGTGTTGCCGCGTTTGCAGGCAGCATTGCCTAAACCCTTCATTTTGGAAGATAATATCCGCCGCGAGGAGACATCGGCTCATGTGGCGGTGCGCGAGGCTTTGATAAACCTGTGCATACATGCAGACTATACGGAGAATGCCTCGCTGCTGGTTCAGCTGTATAAGGGAAAGATGCTTTTTTCCAATCCCGGCACGTTGCTCGTGTCCAAAATGCAATATTATCAAGGTGGCGAGAGCGTATGCCGCAACAGAACGTTGCAAAAGATGTTCATGATGCTTGGCTCTGCCGAGAAAGCAGGCAGCGGCGTCGACAAGATACTTTCGGGTTGGAAAGAAGCCAATTGGCGCAAGCCGGTTCTCACGACAAAGAGTCGCCCTGACAAGTGCGTGCTGACCTTGGAACTTACCTCTATTATGGACGAAGCGGTAGAGAAAAAGCTTAAGTCTTTGTATGGCCCGCAGATTTTGCAAATAGACCATAATCGGCTGCATATTTTGCACCTTGCCTGTGTTGATCGCGCCGTTTCAAATGAAAGTTTGCGTTTCAGCCTTGATATGCATAGGGCCGACATAGCAATGCTTTTGAAGGATATGTGCAAGGCCGGACTTTTAGAAAGTTCGGGATATGGGCGCGGCACTACCTATCATTTACCTGAAAAGCTTGGAAGCTTGGAAGCCGTAAGGTTGGAAGCTAAAAGCAAAAAGGTTGGAAGCTCAGAGACCGACAGGTTGGAATCTAAAGGTAAAAAGGTTACAAGCTCGGGAACAGAAAGGTTACAAGCTAAGGGCAAAAAGGTTACAAGCTCGGGAAAAGATAGTTTGCAAACTAAGAGTTTATATGATAGCGAGTTAGATTCAGAAAGGTTGCAGGCTAACGGTAAAAAGGTTACAAGCTCGAAAGCTGAAAGGTTACAAGCTAACGGTAAAAAGGTTATAAGCTCGGAAGCCGAAAGGTTGCAAGCTAACGAAGAAAAGGTTGCAAGCTCGGAAGCCGAAAGGTTGCAAGCTAATGATATGAAGGTAGCAAGTGCTCCGAGGACAAATCTGAGTTTTGCAGATTTGTCAGAAATGATTTGTAAGATAACCCATGAAGCTTGGGTAACGCCCGAAGAAATTTCCCTACGAACAGGTAAGCAAATAATATACTTAAAGAAAAAAATTTTGCCAAGAATGCTTGCTGAAGGCATGATAGAAATGTTGTATCCGCATATTCCCACGCATCCTAACCAGCAATATAGGGCGACCCGCAAAGATAAAACCTCTTCATAGCACATTCACCGACTATGGAATTGAAACCTACGAACATACAGACCGGCGAAAACGTTTCGGCCGAGAGCGCCACGCAGCGGCTCACGGGCGAGATTGCCGACATGGGCGTTATCTTCTGCCCGCGCAACCGGCAAGGCGGCACGCGCCGCCGTCTGCGCAAAATCCTGCATCTGTTGCAGGCGCGCGGCGCTGCGTTCGACTACGTGTGGAGCGAAAGCCCGGGGTCGGTGGAACGCCTGGCGTCGATGATGACCCGCGCGGGCTATAAAAAGATTGTCGTTGTGGGCGGCGATGCCGCGCTCAACCATGCCCTCTGCGGCATCTTCTCGGTCAATGGCGGCGAGGGACGGCTGCCGGCCTTGGGCGTAATACCCGCCGGTTACGGCAACGACTTCGCACGCTTCTGGGAACTCAGTGCGGGCGACAGCCGCGCCGCCGTCGACGCCTTGCTGCGCGGCCATGAGCGCAAGGTCGATGTGGGCGTTTGCACGCTTGGCGGCGCGGGCGGGCATAAATATTATTTCCTCAACTGCGTGAACCTCGGCGTGGCGGCGTCTATCACGAGTCTGCGCCGCAAGACGCGCACCCTTTGCGGGCTCAACACGCTTTCTTACCTTTTCTCCGCCGTGCTTCTGCTCTTCAAGCGCCACGCCTTCCGTTTTACCTTCCGTCTGCCCGGCGAGCGGGTCGACGACCGCCGCGCCATGACGCTCTGCGTAGGGTCCTCGCGAGGCTACGGACAAACGCCGAGCGCAGTGCCTTACAACGGACTGCTCGACGTGACCATGGTGAGCGCGCCGCAGCCCACGCAAGTGCTCCACGGCATCTGGCTGCTCTTCACCAACCGCTTCCTCAGCCACAAGGGCGTAAGCGTGTGGCGCACCAGGAGCATTGCGTTTGCCTCTACGGGCAATTCCCCGATGAGCATCGACGGCCGAGTGGTGCACGAGCGGGTTTCGCAGATTGATTTGAGCGTGATGCAGGAAAAGATATCGTTTATAATTCCCTAATCTTCTGAAATGTATCGTCTTGGTTTCCCTTTAGTGAAAATATTGCTTTGCTTCCTCTGTGTGGCGATGCAGGGCGGTTATGCTTCCGCTCAGGTTGAAACAGAGTACTCCTTTCTTTGCAAGCGTTCCGGCGTGATAGAGATTTCGCCCGAGGCGGATAGCTGGCGATATGAGGTAGGAGAGGGGATCGCGGAAGAACTAATTCTCAGCTATGCCGTTGGCGTGCAATTCGGAAAGAAAGGGAGCGACTGCTCCTATGCCCGCCTGACGCTGGACAAACAGCAAAGCGTTTCGAGCGTCCGCGTTGCCGCCAAGCGCACGACCAATAGCACGGCAACGCTTCAAGTGTTCGTGGGCGATGTTCCCTTGGGCGGTCCCCAAGAACTGCCGACTAAAATGGACACGCTTACTTTCTCTGCCCCGCAACCGCTCGAAGGAAGCGTTTCTATCCGATTTGAACAAGATTTGTCAAAAGCTGCGAGCAGCGTGACCCATGCCTTTTATCTTTATTCCGCCATTATTTTTGCGGGCGACAGCAAGTATTTGCCGGTTGGCGCAACGGGCTTTGCCACTTGCTGCAAGGCAGAGGCTTTCGAGATGCCACAGGGTTTGCGCGGCGGCATTGTGGTTGAAGATGATAAGGCGGCAGGACATTTGCAGATTGCGTGGCTTTATCCCGCAGGCGCAGTAGTGCCGCCGCAAACGCCGTTGCTGCTCAACGGTGCGCCGGGCAGTTATGCCTTTCAGCCTGTGCCTGCCGAAGGCGCACGGCCGGCAGGCAACCTGTTGCGCGGAACGCTGAACACGGCAATAACAACTTCCGAAGACAATGCGCCTTGCTGGTTCTATCGCCTCACCTCCGATGAGGCCAATCCCGCCGAGGCCGTTTTCGCTTGGGGCGCAGACGGCGGCGAGGCGTTTGTAAATACAGGCGGCCGCGCTTATCTTGCCTTGCCGCGCCAGCGGTTTGCTTCGGCGAGCATCATTCGCATCAATCAAATGCTCAGCGGCTTGCGGAATATATCTCAAAACCCCGCCGCCAAAGATAAGCGCAACCTTTATACGCCCGACGGCCGCAGGCTTACGGCAGAGCCGCGGGGGCGGGGCGTTTATATCTTAAACGGAAAGAAGATTTATATCAGATGAACCCATACATATATATATATAATGGCGTGCTGCGAAAGGCGGTAACCGTCTGCTTATGCGTTTCTGCCGTTTTTGCAAAGGCGCAAAACTCAGACTATCAGCGTTACATTGAGCGTTATGCCTCTTTGGCCGTGGATCAGATGCACCGCCACAAGATACCCGCCAGCATCACCCTTGCGCAGGGTTTGCTTGAAAGCGGAGCGGGCAAGGGCGATTTGGCAAGGCGCGCCAACAACCATTTCGGCATAAAAGTGGGCGGCTCATGGACGGGACCGTATATTTTGAAAGACGACGATGCCCGCAACGAAAAGTTTCGCGTGTATGGTTCGGTAAAAGAGAGTTACGAGGACCATTCCCTTTTCCTGAAAAAACCGCGCTACGCCTCGCTCTTCAATCTTAAAATGACCGACTACAAGGCATGGGCGCACGGGCTGAAACGCTGCGGCTATGCCACCAATCCGCGCTACGCCTATTCGCTAATCGACATCATCGAACGCTACAACCTGCATCACTATGACAAACTGAAACATGGCCATAAGCGGAAGCACGGCGAGGCGGTGGCAGACACCGTGCCGCAAATTTCGGACGAGATAGCGCGGCTGCGCGAGTGCAACGGCGTGCTTTATGTAATTGCAGTTGAGGGAGATACCTACGCTTCGCTGGCAAAGAAGTATAAGACAAGGGAAAAGCGTCTGCGCCGTTATAACGACGAAGACCGCACCCGCGAGCCGCAGCCCGGCACGCCCGTTTTCCTCGAACAGAAGAAGCGGAAAGCCTCGCGCAAGCACCCCTCTAAAACCCACACCGTGCAGGCAGGCCAGTCGATGCACAGCATTTCGCAAACTTACGCCATCAGGCTCGACCGGCTCTACAAGCTTAACAATTGCCAGCCCGACTATGTGCCCCGTCCCGGCGACGTGCTTAAAATCAGATAACGTTTATTTATTATACTCATATTTCTAAAAACACATTATTATGATGAACCAATGGTTTGAATGCAAGGTAAAATACGAAAAGACACAGGAAAACGGCGCGGTCAAGAAAGTTACCGAGCCCTATCTCGTTGATGCCATCAACTTCACCGAAGCAGAGCGTCGCATCATCGAAGAAATCACGCCCTTCATGACGGGCGTGTTTGAGGTATCCGACATCAAACGCGTGCGCTATGCCGAACTCTTCGAAAGCACCGACGAGAGTGCCGACCGCTTCTTTAAGGCAAAGCTCGTGTTCGTGACGCTCGACGAAAAGAGCGGCGCGGAAAAGAAAACGTCGCAGAACGTGCTGA
Organism: Alloprevotella sp.; assembly: GCA_051868815.1. Lineage (GTDB taxonomy): Bacteria > Bacteroidota > Bacteroidia > Bacteroidales > Bacteroidaceae > Alloprevotella. Next base: position 7,370 of record JBJEAH010000176.1, on the reverse strand, counting down.
TTCAGGCCTCCGACCTGCGCGATGCCGTGAAGCGGCTTGACGAGGGCATGAAGGGCTCGATGATGGACTACACCATTGCCTCTATTGCCGAGACGCTGATTATGGACGTGTTCCACTATCAGGAGGCCGCGCCCGAGGGGGCCGTGAAGCAGTAGGGAGGGTGTGTCAAAATGAATATTGTTGCAGATGTATCCCCCGTAAGGGCATGATAAATCAGGAAGGTGTGTCGAAATGAATATTGTTGTATATTTATCCCCTGTAAGGGGAAAATAAATTAGCGTAGGGGCTTGCCCCTACGTATAGCGTTGCAAGTACGATTGCCCCTGTAAGGGGCTTATAATTAAAAGAATAACTTTGTTAAGTTCTAATTATAAGCCCCTTACAGGGGCAATCGTATTCTGTCGTCTTCCCACAGGGGCAAGCCCATGTGCTGATTTATCAGCCCCTTTCAGGGGCACAGGCACATTTTGACACAGCCCCTTTCCCGAGTAAACTCAAACGGTAAGATTATAGTGCGCAATTTTGGAGTTCTTTTCCAAAGTTGCGCATACTTTTTACCCTGAAAAACTTGCGAAAAAGGCAACTAATTTCCTTTTCATTTGCAAATAATCTGAAAAAACGCGCTTTTCTGCCGTTAAAAGCGGGTTTCAAAGTAGGAAAGTCGGGGAAAAAGCATAATTTTGCGTTACAGACAACACGATTAGCCCGGGCTTTGATATGTTCCGCAATGTTCTGGCCGGGGCAAAACTATTAAAATATGAATGTCATGAAAAAGCTTTTTATTTTTATACTCCTCGCCTCTTTCTCAATGGCAGGCAGCGCACAGGACGACGACGTTTATTTCGTTCCTTCCAAAAAGAAAAGCAAGACCGTGAAGGTCACTGCCGACGACGACCCTTATGCGGAAGGCGTGGGACGGCGCATCGGCGACTTTCCCGACCCGTTTGGCGGCGAGCCTTTGGGCGAAGAGCGCAGTTTCAGGCTGCGCGATGTAGATGAATACAACCGCCGGCCGAATGCCTCGGCTGCCCAGCGGACAGACACGGTTTACGCAGACGAAGAAGAATGGGCTGTGGACGATGCGCCCGACGGCGATTGCACCTCGCGCATTGTTCGTTTCCATAGTCCGCGTGCCGGCGTTTATGTGAGCAGTCCTTATTACATAGATTTCTACGACATTTATTACAATCCCTGGTACACGCCCACGTGGGCAGTAGGCCTTGGCTTTGGTCTTGCCTGGAGTTCTTGGTGGTGGTACGACCGCTGGGCTTGGTCGCCTTACTATTGCTACGACCCGTGGTGGGGACACCATTATCACGGCTGGTATCCGCCCCATTATCATCACGACTGGACACCCGCCCGTCCCTACAACAGCGGTTTTGCCGCCCACGGCTCGCGCGGCACGCGCGGCAGCAATCGCGGCGCAGGACTTTATCCTTCCGGCCGTCCCACGGCAGGCAACCTCGGCCTGCGCGGCAACGCGCGCGGCACACGCGGCACTGTAAGCACTTCGGGCGCAAGCGGCACTACGCCGAGCCGCTCGGGCAACCTCAACCTGCGCGGCGGGCGCAGCGTGAACCGCACGGTTACTACGCCGTCGGGCAATTCTAATCAGAGCACGAGCACCACACGCTCGGGTAATCTCGGCAATCGCAGCAGCAATAGTTCTTCCCGTTCTTATTCCACGCCGAGCACGCCCTCACGCTCCTCTTCTTCTTTCAGCAGCTCGCCCTCGCGCAGCGGTTTCAGCGGCGGAGGTTTCAGCGGAGGTAGCCGTGGCGGATTTGGCGGAGGCAGCCGAGGCGGACGCAGATAAGAGTTTGCAAACGGCAATCAACGACCAAAATACTCGTCTACTCGTTTACTTGTCTACTCGTCTGCTCGTTTACTATATATAATATTGTATCATCTCAAAAACCGACTTTACGATGAAATCGAAATACATTCTTTCCGCCTTGCTGCTTTCGGCAGGACTTGCCGCCGAGGCGCAGGACGTTTACAAGTTTGAAGCCCTCTCGGGCAACGACCTCACCGGCACGGCACGCTATGTTGGCATGGGCGGCGCCATGAACGCGCTCGGCGCAGACCTTTCCACGATGGGCACGAACCCCGCCGCCATCGGCCTTTACCGCAAGAGCGATGCTGCCATTACGGCGAGCGTCACGTCGCAGCCCGACGGCATTGAGCTTTACGACTTGAAAAAGACGCGTGCCTCGTTCGACCAGCTCGGCTTCGTGTATTCCTGCAAACTCAATAACGAAAAGGTGCGCTTTATGAATATCGGTTTCAACTATCAGAAGCGCCGCAACTTCAAGAACACGCTTGCTGCCAGCGGCAACCTTGGCGGCGGGCTTTCGCAGAGCTGGCAAATTGCAGATATCGCCGCCCAGGACAACCTGTTCTACGATGGCGGCAGCGAGGGCTGGCTGCTGCAGGAAAGCTTCGACGTTTGCCCTCTGGGCTATGCCGGTTATCAGAGTTACCTGATTGATGCCGAGGAAAGCGCGGACGGCAAAAGCGTGAACTATCTGCCCAGCGGGGCAAACCGCTATAACTACCGCAGGGCGCAGTGGGGCGGCATACACGAATTTGACTTCAATATCTCCTTCAACTTCAAGGACCGCGTCTATGCCGGCCTGACCGTAGGCTGCTACGACATCAGCCTGAAAAGCGGCGTGGCGTATGGCGAAAACATTATCGGCGACGATAACGGTAACCGCGTAGATATCGGCCCGTATCAGATGAACAGCGAAGAGAAACTCTCAGGCACCGGCGTGGACGTGAAGTTTGGCTTAATCGTGCGCCCCATTGAGGACAATCCCTTCCGCATCGGCTTTTCGGTAAGCACGCCGACGTTCTACAACCTCACGCAGAGCAATTATCTCATGATGACATCGCCGTGGTACCCCGACGGTTCTGCTACGGCCTACACAGAGTACGAGCAGGACGTAATTCCCATTGACTACAAACTGCGTACGCCGTGGCGCATCAACCTCAGCGCAGCCACGACCATCGAGAACATTCTCGCGCTCGACCTCGAATACGAGTTCGCAAATTATAGTTCTACGAACGTGCGCTACAACACCTATGACTATTACAGCAGTTGGGACAACGGCACGCGCGACTATGCGCTCGACACCGAGGCTGACGAATGCCTGAAAGGCGTGCATACGTTCAAGGTCGGAGCAGAGGCCAAGATAGCGAAAGGCCTGTTCCTCCGCGCCGGCTACAACTACGTGTCCGCCCCGCACAAGCAGGACGCTTTCCTCAATCTCTTCACAAACAGTCCCTCCTATCTCGCTGCCACCTATACCGACTACGTGAACCTTGGCGAACTGCATCGCGGCACATTCGGCCTCGGCTACCGCGGCAAGCATTTCTATGCCGACGCAGCCTATCAGTATCAAACGCAAAAGGGCGATTTCTATCCTTTCCATTATTCTTCGGAAGGTACAATCACCAACGACCTCGCCGCCACGAGCGTCAACTTCAAGCGTAACAACGTGATACTTACCATTGGATATAAATTCTAATAAGTTCAGAACTATATGATGAAGAAAACTATTAATCTGTTCTTGCCCCTGCTCGCCCTCGCCCTGCTGGCCGGCTGCAGCAAGAGCCTCGACCTGACAACGCTCTCGGGCGAATGGTACGTGGCGCAAATCAACGGCGAATCGGTGGGCAACCTTGCGAAAGCACCCTACTTCGGCATTGAAAACGGAAAGCTGCACGGCAACTCGGGCTGCAATTCCTTCTCGGCCGATCTGCCGCAAAAGGGCAAGCAGCTCGATTTCTCAAAAATGGTTACTACCATGCGCTATTGCCCGGATAACGAGACAGAACAAAAACTCTACGCAGCCCTCCGCTCCTGCAAGCAGGCTAAGGGCAACGCGGAGGCTTTCGTGCTCACCGATGAGCGCGGCGGCGAACTCGTGGCCTGCCAGAAGCGCACGCTGACCGCCGAACTGCTCGAAGGCAAATGGTACGCGCAGGTGATTGACGGGCAGGCAGTGCCGCAGAGCGAGAGCGAAACGCCCTTCATCGGCTTCGACGTGAAGAAAGGCAGCATCTACGGTTTTACGGGCTGCAACCGCCTGACGGGCTCGTTCAACCTGAAAGACCTGCAAGCGGGTAAGGCCGACTTCTCCGCCCTTGGCAGCACGCGCATGCTCTGCCAAGACGCCAAATGGGAGCGTCCCTTCCTCGATGCCCTTGCCAAGACGAAAAATCTGCGCCTTGCCGGCAACTATCTCTTCCTAAACGATGAGAACGGCAAGCAACTGATGAAACTCTCCAAAAAGGAATAATCAGAAGATGAAAGACAACGACTGGAAGAAACGCCTCGGTATGGTTTATTCCACCAATCCCGACTTCGCGTTCGCCACCGACGACGACCTTAACGACGAACCCATAGCAACGCTGCCGCCCGAACGGCAGCGTTTGCGTTTGCAACTGGAAAAGTCGGGGCGGGCAGGCAAAACCGTCACCGTGATAAAGGGCTTCGTGGGCGGCGAAGACGACCTGCGCACCCTCAGCCGCGAACTCAAAAAGCGGCTCTGCACCGGCGGCGCGGAGAAGGACGGGCAAATCCTTATCCAAGGCGACGTGCGCCAGCGCCTCCTCCCGCTTCTCCGCACCCTCGGCTACACAGACAGCAAGTAAGGGCGCACGCAAAACGTCCCAGTTCTATCAAAAAGACAAGAAGAACGCACGTATTTCGCGATTTTCCTATATTAAAAGCCTGAAAAGTTTGTGGAGTGCGGGCTTTTTGCTTACATTTGCGCAAATAATATGAATGAGCATTGACTTGTTTACTTGTCTACTCGTTTACTCGTCTACTAAACCTTGTTATTATCCTTAATATCATGAAGACCGAATTAATCCTGCAAAATCTGGAAGCAAAGCATCCGGGTGAAAAAGAGTACTTGCAAGCAGTGCGCGAAGTGCTCCTCTCTATTGAAGACATCTATAACCAGCATCCCGAGTTCGAGCGCGTGAGCCTTATCGAGCGGCTCGTGGAACCCGACCGCATCTTTACCTTCAAAGTGCCCTGGGTTGACGACCGCGGCAACACGCACGTAAACCTCGGCTACCGCGTGCAGTTCAACAACGCCATTGGCCCGTACAAAGGCGGCATGCGCTTCCACCCCTCCGTTAATCTGAGCATTCTCAAATTCCTCGGCTTCGAGCAGACGTTCAAGAACGCCCTCACCACGCTGCCTATGGGCGGTGCGAAAGGCGGTTCGGACTTTGCCCCGCGCGGACGCAGCGAAGCAGAAATCATGCGCTTCTGCCAGGCCTTCATGCTTGAACTTTGGCGCAACCTCGGCCCCGACCAGGACGTGCCTGCCGGCGACATCGGCGTGGGCGGACGCGAGGTAGCCTATATGTACGGCATGTATAAGAAACTCACGCGCCAGCATACCGGCACGTTCACGGGCAAAGGCCTCGACTTCGGCGGTTCTATCCTCCGCCCCGAGGCAACCGGCTACGGCGCACTCTATTTTGTAAATCAAATGCTTGCCGAGCACGGCCTCGACATCAAGGGCAAAACGGTGGCTATCTCCGGCTTCGGCAACGTGGCATGGGGCGCAGCCAAGAAAGCCACCGAGATGGGCGCGAAAGTCGTGACGCTGAGCGGTCCCGACGGCTACGTGTACGACCCCAAGGGCGTGAGCGGCGAAAAGATCGACTACATGCTCGAACTGCGCCTCTCGGGCGAAGACATCGTGGCGCCTTACGCCGAGCGTTATCCCGAAGCCCGGTTCTTCGCCGGCAAGAAGCCGTGGGAGCAGAAGGTAGATATTGCCCTGCCTTGCGCCACTCAGAACGAGCTGAACCTGCAAGATGCCGAGCAGCTCGTGGCAAACGGCGCGCAGTGCGTGGCTGAGGTGAGCAACATGGGTTGCACCGCCGAGGCTGTGGACTACTTTATCGAGCATCGCCAACTCTTTGCCCCGGGCAAGGCTGTAAACTCCGGCGGCGTGGCAACCTCCGGCCTCGAAATGACGCAAAACGCCATGCACCTTTCTTGGACGGCCGAGGAAGTCGATGCAAAGTTGCACCAGATCATGTCGGCCGTGCACGACCAATGCTTGCGCTACGGACGCACTGACGGCTACCTCAACTATGTAAAGGGCGCAAACATCGCAGGCTTTATGAAGGTGGCGCACGCCATGATGGCACAAGGCATTATATAATATATAGTCAGTGTCGATAAAGCAGAAATATCATATCTCCCGCAGTGAGCAGCGCGCCTTCGGCGTGTTGCTCATTGTTGTTTTGCTCGTCATCGCCGGCAGATGGTGGCTTTCGGAACGCAACAATGCGGAAAAGGACCAGATTTCCGAAGCCGACCGTAAGGAACTGGCAGCCTTTGAGGAAAGTCTGCGTGAAGACAGCCTGCACCGTGCGGCACGGCGCGAGACGTCTGCAGCGGCGGAGCCTTTCCCCTTTAATCCCAACGAGGCCGACTCGGCAACGCTGCTGCGCGTGGGGCTGAAGCCGTGGCAGGTGCGCAATCTCTTGAAATATCGCCGCAATGGCGGACGCTGGCGCAGTGCCGACGATTTTCGCCGCCTGTATGGCTTGACCGAAGAAGAGTTTCAAAGGCTACGGCCCTATATCATCATTCCACCGACAAAGGAGGAAAATAAAAACAGCCTTGTGGCAGATATAAGCCGGCGCGACAGCCTGAGGCGCATCTACCCGGAAAAGTTCGACTCTCTTACGGTGCTGTCGCTAAACGCTGCCGACACGACGCTCCTTCAGCGCATCCCCGGCATAGGGCGTTACCGCGCGGCGCAGATTTGCCGCTACCGCGAGCGGCTGGGCGGCTACATCAGCACGGCGCAGCTGCGCGAAATCAGCGATTTGCCCGAGGGCATAGAACAATGGTTTGAGATTGGCGCGGGCGAAACGCCGAGGCAAATCGATGTGAACAAGTCCGACTTCAAGACCCTGCTGCGGCACCCCTATCTCTCCTACGATCAGGTACGCTCCATCATGCGCTTCCGCCAGAAATTCGGCCCGCTGCGCTCGTGGTCGGACCTGCGCAACAGTCCCGACTTTTCCGAAACAGACTTCCAGCGGCTCGCGCCATACTTCAAGTTCCAATAGGGACGCAGCCGCCGCTATTTTCCCCGCAGATCCGTCAGCCGTTATAATAGATGCCCATTTAAGACCAATTATCTGCATAGCATAAATCCACGTTCATATAGGACTGTTTCACGCTCTGCGCAGACATTTTTTCTTGTCTGCGCAGATATTTTTTATGTTCTCCCTGAAAATTTTTATTTCCTCCTTGATATTTTTCCCTATCCTATAAGAAAGTTTTTGTTACAAACTTTGTAACACGTATTACAAACTTT
>JBJEAH010000175.1:0-7588 GCA_051868815.1 Alloprevotella sp. | reverse complement strand
ATCAAATGAAACTGCAGCTCTTACCCCCCCATTATGCAAATTAGGGAGAGAAGAAAGAGATAGAATCTTTTCATGGATTGGTATAAAAAATTAAGGAATAAAAAGTAATAATAATTATTTCGTGGCAAAAGTACGATTAAGATAAGAAACAAGCAAAAATTTTCAGTCAAAATTTCACTTGTGCCACTGTTTTTCTTCAATTATGACATAGGAAAATCATGTTGCTAAGAGTTGCAAATATCATATATGACCGCTTGCAAATTGTCACAGGAGATTATCACGGAACCCGCTTTTTTCACAATTTCTCAAAGGTGCGGATAAGGTGAACCACCACGCCCCAAACCTCGAAGTTGTCGCCCGCCTCGATGCGAAACACGGGGTAGTCCTTGTTGGCGGGGCGCAACTCTATGTAGCCTTCCGCCTTGTGCGTGAGGTCGAGGTATTTCATCGTAAACTCGCCGTTCCAAAACGCCACGACAATCGAGCCGTTGCGGGCCTCGACGGCGCGGTCGATGATGACGCGGTCGCCATCGAAGATGCCGGCATCTTTCATCGAGTCGCCGTCGACGTCGCCATAGAAAGAAGCTTCGGGGTGCTTGATATAATCTTTGTTGAAATCGAGGCGCTCGTGCTTGTAGTCGTCGGCAGGCGAAGGAAATCCTGCCCTGACCGGCGCGTGCTCCAAGGCGAGGTTGGTGGAGAAAGAGCCTTTTATGATTTTGATGTTTCCCATGAGTACATATTATTATTTGAGTGATATGATGTCGCTCCAACGCGTCGTGGGGTTGGGGCTTTTGTGGTCGCGGCGTACGGCATCGGCAAAGGTGCCGCTTTTCTCGCCGGCGTTTTTCGGCGCGTACTGCTGCCCGGCGAGTTTCACTGTTTCGCGGCCGAAGAGGCGGTTGATGCGGTCGCAGGCACTATCGAGTTCCTTCAGCCGCTCGTAATCTTCGGGCGTGATGCCGAAGAGGTCGTATTGCATCGGGTTTTCAGGGTTGATGCCCATTACGATAACGCCGGCCTTCTTGTACCGATAGCCCTGGCGGAAGATTTTCCTCAAGCCCTCGCGGGCGGCATTGGCAATAGTGACTGTGGCGTTTGAGGCCGTGACGAGGCGCACCTCGCAGAAGTCGCGGTGCTGGGGCAGGTCTTCCCTGAAAGGATTTGTGGAGATGAATACGCACACCACGGATGCCACCGTCTGCTGCGCCCTCAGCTTTTGCGCGCATAGGGCGGCAAAGTTGGCGACATGCGTTTCAAGTACGCCGAGATCGCCCTCCATGCGGTCGAAACTGCGGCTGGTGCAGATGGATTTCTTCTTGGCATATTCTTCATCCGGCACGCAGTCCTCGGCGTTGAGTTCGCGCCAAGTGCGGAGCAGGGTGACGTTGTTGAAAACCGTGCGCACCCAATCGCCGTGGCGGGTGGCGAAGTCGTAGGCCGTGCGAATGCCGTTGCCTTGGAGTTTCGCCGCATATTTCCTGCCGATGCCCCACACCTCTTCCACGGGATAGAGTTTAAGTGCCTTGACGCGCCGCTCTTCGCTGTCTATCACGCAGCAATGGCGATAGCCGGGATATTTCTTTGCAAAATGGCTCGCCACCTTTGCCAGCGTCTTGTTGGGCGCGATGCCGATGCTTACGGGCATACCCACCCATTGCCTGATCTTGCGATGCAGCCGCTCGCCCCATTCTTTGAGTTCGGCGAAGTTGTCGCCGTCGAAGCGCACGAAGCACTCGTCTATGGAATATCTGAAACAATAGGCCGCCTCGCCGCGAATGATGTCTACGACGCGTGCCGTGAGTTCCTCGTAAAGTTCGTAGTTGGAAGAGAACACGGCAATCTTTTTCCCCGGAAACTGCTGCGCGAGCTGATAATAGGGCGTGCCGGCCTTGATGCCGAGGGCCTTTGCCTCGTTGGAACGAGCCACGACGCAGCCGTCGTTATTCGACAGCACCACGACGGGCACGCCTTCCAAGTCGGGTCGGAACACGCGCTCGCAACTCACGTAGCAGTTGTCGCAATCTATGATGCCGTACATACGGATTGGTTTTAATTATTACTCAAAAAAGTCCAGTGCAACGGGCAGATGGTCGCTGTAACCGCCCTGATAGAACGTGCCGAGGTAGGTGCGATAAGGCGCGGGCGTGCCGCTCCGGTCGTTTTTGAGCAGGAAGGGAAAGGCGCAAAGGCGGCAGGCGGCGGTCTTGGTGAAGAGATGCCCGGGCACGGCGCAGAGCAGCGTACCGCTCACGATGATTTGATCCAGCGTCTGCCATTCGCCCTTATATTTATAGGTGCCGCCAATGCCGCCGTCGGCTTTCAAGCCGTGGGTGAGGAGGTAGAGGTTTTCTCTAAGGAAGGCGCCGCCCGTGGCTTGCACCTCCTGTGCGGGGATAGCCCCGAGCGTTTCAGCGATGCAGCGTTCGGGATAGTAGGCATTGAAGTCTCCCATTATTATAATATTGTGTCGCCCGCGCACCGCCAGCAAACTGTCTGCGGCACGGCGCACCGTCTCCGCAGCCCGCCGGCGATAAGGGTCGGTAAGCCGCGTGCCGCCCCGGCGGCTTGGGAAATGGCACACGAAGACATCGAGTGTGTCGCCCGTGAGGCACTGCCCCGCCACGTGCAGCACGTCGCGCGTGGGGCGTTCCTTGCCCGCCCGGTAAGGTACGCGCAAGGAGGCGACCGAAAGGGGGCGAAAAAGTTCGGGCTGATAGAGCAGTGCCACGTTCATGCCGCGCTCGTCGGCGCTGTGCGTCACGGCATATTCGTAGCCCAACCGAGCCAGCGCGGTGCGCCTTGTCAGGTGGGTCAGCACGGTGTCGCCTTCCACCTCACACAGAGCCACGAGTGCGGCGGGGCGCACATCGCCGATAGCGGCAATGGCACGCGCGAGCATTCCGAGTTTCTTCCAATAGCGCCCGCTGTGCCAAGCCCTCTCAGCAGCCGGAAGGAACTCGCTGTCGCCGTGGCGCGGCGAGGGTATGGTGTCGAAAAGGTTTTCTACGTTGTAAGTCGCCACGCGGAAACGGCTTTCCTCCTGCGCCCTGCTGATAGCCGCTAACGCAAGGAGCAGAAGCAGCAGCACGAAGCACGGGCGGAGTTTACTCATGATGATAAGGCTCGCCGCGCTGTATGGTCATGGCGCGGTAGAATTGTTCTACAAACAGCACTCTGATGAGCTGGTGGGAAAAGGTCATGCGCGAGAGCGAGAGCTTGCCGTTGGCGCGGGCGTAGACCGACGGCGCAAAACCGTAAGGCCCGCCCACCACGAACACCACGCGCCGCAATCCCTGCGCTTGCAACTTGTCGAGATAGGCGGCAAACTCCACGGAGCGCAGTTCGCGCCCGCCCTCGTCGAGCAGCACAGCGTAATCGTCGGGCTTGATGGCTTTGAGCAGAAGTTCCGCCTCGCGCTGTTTCTGCTGGTCGGCGGTGAGCGCCTTGGTGTTTTTCAGTTCGGGAATTACCTCGACGTTGAAAGGCAAATAGTGACCTATGCGCCCCACGTATTCATCGGTAAGCGCAGCCACGCGCGGGTCGGTGGTTTTGCCCACGACGAGGAAGGTGATTTTCATCTTTCAAGGGATTTTAGTAGACAAGTAAACAAGACAAGTCGCTAACGTATTGTTCGAATTATTCAAAGGGGGTTAGATAAAAACCATAAAAACCGCTTGCTTCGTGTGGGGCGGGCGTTTTGCAAAACGCCCCTACTGCCCTCAGAACAAGCTGTTTTTTCTGGTTTTTATCCAATCCAACTCTAACGCTGGAATTTACAAACAAAAAAAAGAGGCGTATGCGGAAAGACATACGCCTCTTTAAGCGGCTATTATTCAGCCACTTCTTCAAACTGGTCTTTGCCTACGCCGCAGAGGGGGCACACCCAGTCTTCGGGGATATCCTCAAAGGCCGTGCCGGGAGCGATGCCGCCCTCGGGGTCGCCCACTTCGGGGTCATAGATCCAGTCGCATACGATGCAACGATACTTCTTCATAATGCTTTGTTTTTAATAGGTGAATTGTCTTTTTACGCGCCCATTCGCGCTTTCACGGCGCAAGTTACGCATAATTCCTTGTATGAAACGGCACGCAGCGCGTTTTTTAGGCTTTTTTGCCTTATAAATCCTCGTAAAAGGGTATTTCGGGCAGAAATTCCGCCTTCTGCCGCTCGTAGTCCATGCGGCAGCAATAATGCGCCAGACCGTTTGAAACCACGAGATAATCGGCACGGAGCACGCTGTTGTAGGCAGATATTTGCGTGAACACGGCCTGCGTCACAGGCACGTCGGGTGCCTTGTATTCCACAATCATGCGCGGACGTCCGCCATCGCGGCTATACAGCATGCTGTCGCAGCGACGCGCCACGCCGTTGAGCTGTACGGTAATCTCGTTGCCGAGCAGCGCGGCGGGATAATGCCGGTGCTCCACGAGGAAATGCGTGAAGTGCTGGCGCACCCACTCCTCGGGCGTAAGGGCCACGAAACGGCGGCGCAGAAAGTCGTAAATCATGCGCCTGCCGCCCCGCCCGGTGACATTTATCTTATATGAGGGGAGATTTAATGAAATCATTTTGCTACTTTTGCAAATCTAACTTTCACGGCAGATAATGCCCAAAGCATTCTGACTGCAAATTTAGCAAAATATGAAAACAAAACAGGAAATAACGGGCAATTGGCTCGTGCGCTACACCAAGATGCCGCTTGAGAAGTTCGGCAAGCACATTCTGCTCACGAATTTCAACAACTACGTGGATATATTCTGCGAGCAAACGGGCGTTGAGCCGATTGGCTTCGGCGCAAACATGCGCGCCGTCACGGCCGAGGGCATCACGATGATCAACTTCGGCATGGGCAGCCCCAACGCCGCGCTCATCATGGACCTGCTCGGCACCATTCAGCCCGCCGCCTGCCTCTTCCTCGGCAAGTGCGGCGGCATTTCCAGCAAGACGCAGCTGGGCGACTATATCCTGCCGCTGGCGGGCATTCGCGGCGAGGGTACGTCGAACGACTACTTCCCGCCCGAGGTGCCCGCGCTGCCTGCCTTCATGCTGCAGCGCGCCGTGTCCACGGCCCTGCGCGACAACAGTTACGACTACTGGACGGGCACGGTCTACACCACTAACCGCCGCGTGTGGGAGCACGACGAGAAGTTCAAGCAATACCTGCGCGAAACGCGGGCCATGGCCGTGGATATGGAAACGGCAACGCTCTTCTCCTGCGGCTTCTACAACCATATCCCCACCGGCGCACTGCTGCTCGTATCGGACAACCCGATGGAACCGGAAGGCGTGAAGACAGAAGAAAGCGATAACCGCGTGACCCAAAAGTTCGCCGCCACGCACGTGCGCCTCGGCATCGAAGCCATGAAGCTCATCATCGGCCAGCGCAAGACCGTGCGACACCTTAAATTCGACCAATAACTCTTTTGTTTTAGTAAACGAGTAAACAAGTAAACGAGTAGACGAGACATGAATGTCGTGCTATTCATATATTATAATGAGTAACTTGTCTGGTTTACTTGTTTACTCGTTTACTTGTTTACTTTAAATCTTTCCCAAAATCCCCGTGGCATACACACCTTCTGCCAAAAAGAAAGCGGGCATCGGCTACGAAGACATCGTGCGCGAGGTGCAGGCCGGCACTTTCAAGCCCATATATTATTTGTGCGGCGAAGAAAGCTATTACATCGACCGCCTCGCCGACTTCATCGCCGATAAAGCCGTTGCGCCCGAAGACCGCGACTTCAACCTCACGGTGCTCTACGGCGCGGACATCACCGTCGACACGATTATCGCCGCAGCACGCCGCCGCTCCATGCTGGGCGGCAGGCAGGCCATCGTGGTGAAAGAGGCGCAAAACGTGAAAAACCTCGACCGCCTCGAACTCTATCTCAAGCAGCCGCTCGATACCACCGTGCTCATCGTGTGCCACAAGAACGGCACTATCGACCGCCGCACCAAACTCGCCACACTCGTGGCCAAGGAAGGCGTGCTTTTCGAGTCGAAAAAGATGTACGAGAACCAACTCCCGGCCTTTATCCGCACCTATGCCGTGCGCCACAAGGCAGACATCGAGCCGCGCGCCGCCGAAATCCTCGCCGACCACATCGGCAACGACCTCAACCGCCTCGCCACAGAGCTCGACAAGCTCTTCATCGCCCTGCCGCAGGGGCAAAGCCTCGTGACCGCCGACCTCGTGATGCGCAGCACGGGCATCACCAAGGATTTCAGCATCTTCGACCTCCAAGATGCCATTGTGAAGAAGGACGTGTACAAGGCCAACCGCATCGCCAAATATTTCGCCGCCAACCAGAAGACTTATCCGCTGCAGATGGTGCTGCCCGTGCTTTTCAAATTCTTCTCCAACCTGATGCTCGCCTTCTACGCGCCGCAAAAGTCGGAGCAGGGTCTGGCAGAATGGCTCGGCGTTTCGCCCTGGGCCGTGCGCAACAACTATCTGCCCGGCCTGCGTGCCTTCACAGGGGTGAAGGTGATGCAAATCATCGGCGAACTGCGCCGCGCCGACGCGCGTTCCAAGGGCGTGGGCGGAGCAGCCCCCGACGGCGGCGCACTGCTCAAAGAACTCTTGTTTTTTATCCTGCACTGAGCATGTTGGAATATCCTATTTTCGGCAAGGAAAACGTAGTGGCATTCAGCACGATGCGCGACGACGGCGACACAGACGCCGCAACGCTCCGCCCCGACGCAGCCTACGCGGGCTTCAACGCCACACACTATTGCGGCGACAGCACGGAGCACGTGGCGCAATGCCGCCAATGGCTCACTGAAAAACTGAACATTGCCGACAACCGCCTGCTGCTGCCGCGCCAGACGCATTCCGACCACGTCGGGCTCATTTCTTCATCTTTCTTGTCCCTTTCTCCCGACGAGCAAACGGCGTTGCTCGACGACACCGATGCGCTCATCACTGCCGAGCGAGGCGTGTGCATCGGCATTTCCACGGCCGACTGCGTCCCTATCCTGCTCTTCGATGCCGCGCACGGCGCAATAGCCGCCGTCCACGCCGGCTGGCGCGGCACGGTGGCCCATATTGTTGAAAAAACCATTGCCAAACTGTATGCCGCCTTCGGCACAAAGCCTTCCGAACTCAAGGCAGCGATTGGTCCGTGCATCATGCAGGAAAGTTTCGAGGTAGGCGAAGAAGTGGTTGCCGCCTTTGCCGCCGCCGGTTTCGACACCCGCGCCATTTGCCGCCCGCTCCCCTCTCCCACTCTGCCGGCACTCACGCCGCACATCGACCTCGTGGCCGCCAACACCTTATCCCTTCTTTCCGCCGGCCTATCTCTTCAAAACATCTGCGCCTGCGGCATATGCACCTACACCCATTATGCCCGCTTCTTCTCTGCCCGCCGCCTCGGCATCCGCTCCGGCCGCATCTATTCGGGGATAATGGTGAAGTGAAGTGGCATTGCAGAAAGGATTAGGTGTTAAGTGCCTGGAAGGCACTACGGAGCGAAGCGACGATAACCGGGCACGAAGTGCTCGGATAGGTGAAGCGAGGACGATGGGGCAGTGTCAAAATGTGCATGTAGCCCTGAAAGGGCTTAATAACAAAGCACAGGGGCTT
>JBJEAH010000174.1:0-7609 GCA_051868815.1 Alloprevotella sp. | reverse complement strand
AATATCTATGACTCTGGCAAATAATCAATTAGCCATTAACTGAATATCCCTAAGTTTATTGCAGAATGTCTTGTGGTTGACAGTATGCCAAACGCTACGTCAATGATAAAAGACGCTGTTGAAATGGTTGCAACAAAGAATCCTTTCGGCTTTACCGGTAATGATACTGTAGCGTTCTATGAGCACAAGATGAAGGTTCTGCTTCTTGATGCAGCACTTGGTATGACTCCGTCTAAAGAATGGAAAGGCAGATATGATGCCAATGGCGGTTATCTTGTTGTTAGAAAGGATGGTGAGATAGTTTGTTATCATTTCTACAACCGAAACGACGTGGAAGATTATTTGTATCATAATACTCGTTTTGAACGTGGTAGCCGAACAAGGCACAACTATGGATCGCTATTCAAAGGTGATGACAACAAGTTGTATATTAGACTTAATTTGCAAATTCGATTTAAAAAATAATAGAAACGCCTATAAGTTCTAATAATAATAAGCATTACAATGTAACCCACCTACAAAAAATCCGCCTCGCTGCGATTTGCGGCGAGGCGGATTATAATTGCGGATTGTGAGCAAACAATTAGTTTTTTAAAGAAGTCTTTTGCGTCCCCGCCTTGCGAAGAATTGTCTGCGCACTTCCGAAAAAATATCACGGACATACAAGCAGCGGCACGCCTTTTGCAGCAAATTCGGTGCACACACAAGTTAAAAAAAATCCCCTCAAAAGGCAGAAAATGCCAAAAAAGCAAGGTTTTATTTTGCCTTTCCCTGCGCTTAAAGTAACTTTGCCGATTGAAAACTGATATTCTGCACTTACACCCACACATTATTAATATATATATAGTCCTATCTTGCACCGATTTCTCACCCTCACTTTTTTACTGCTCTGGTCGCTCGCCGGCGTTGCCGCCCAAGGCGAGGGATTGGTCGTGCCTGAGGGCGACGAGCTGGAAGTGAGCCTGCTCACCTGCACGCCGGGCAAGAAAATCTACGAACTGTATGGCCATACCGCCGTGCGCGTCAAGGACTTACGCAACGGCGAGGACTGGGTGTTCAATTACGGCATGTTCAGTTTCAAGCAGCCCAACTTCGTGGCGCGCTTCGTGGCCGGCAAGACGGACTACCAGCTCGGCGTGGAGCCCATGGAGCATTTCCTCGCCGTGTACCGGCGCGACGGGCGCGGCGTGGACGAACAGGTGCTGCGCCTCACGCCCGGCGAGAAGGAGCGCATTTTCAAGACGTTGATCACAGAGTCGCTGCCCGAAAATGCCACGTATCGCTACAACTTTCTCTACAACAACTGCACCACGCGTGCCATCGACCTGATCGACATCGCCGCCGGCGGACAAATAGAATGGCCGAAAACGGCCACCGACCATAAGGGACGCGCCAAGTCGCTGCGCGACATCATTCACGAGTTTTCAGCCGCCTCGCCTTGGGACCGCTTCGGTCAGGACTTGGTGCTGGGCAAAGAGATTGACGCGCCTGCCACTCGCCGGCATCAGTCGTTCTCGCCCATCTATGCCGAAAACTTCCTGGCCTCCGCCCGCCGCCGCTTGCCCGACGGCTCGGTGCAGCCGCTCGCCGAACCGGTCCGCCGCATTCTCCCTGCCACAGCAGCCCCTGCCGCCTCCTGCCCTGCCGCCGCGCCGGGCGTGGCCATGGCACTGGTACTGCTCTTCACCCTCGGGCTCATCGTGTGGGAGAGCCGCACGGGCAAGGTTGCCCTGTGGTGGGACGGTCTGCTGCTGACGGTGCAGGGACTGCTGGGACTGGTGGTCGGTTTCCTGTTCTTCTTCTCGGAACACCCCGCCGTGGGCAGCAACTGGCTCGTCGCCGCGCTCAACCCGCTGCCGCTCGCACTGCTCTTCTGGTACGTGCGCCACGCACGCCGCCGCCAGTTTGACGCCCTCTGCTGGTACACAATAATAATATGGCCGTTCCTCGGCGTGGCTGCCTTGGCAAAGGTTCAGGTTTTCCCCTACGAACTTTGGCTGTTCGGCGGCGCGCTGTGGCTCTTGGCGGCACACCGAACGAAAAGGGCGGCAAAAATTTAATTTGAAAAAACAGATTAATCCCTATATGTCCAAACACCGCACCCAACTGATTGTTTCGTTGCTCGCAGTGATGACTGCGCTCTCCGCCGTGGAAGCCAATGCGGCTGCGGCGGGAGGCGGCGTGCCACGCGTGGTGGTGACAATCCTCATCGACCAGTTGCGCTCGGACTACCTCAAAGCCTTCCAGCCGCTCTACGGCGAGGACGGTTTTGCCAAACTGCTCGAAGAGGGGCGCGTGTACGCCAACGCGGAATATCCGCACACCCGACCCGACCTCGCCTCGTCGGCTGCCACTGTCGCCACAGGCACCACGCCGTCTAACCACGGCATCATCGGGCGCAAGTGGATGGACCGCGCCACTCTGCGGCCTGCCTATTGCGTGGACGATGCCGATTATGCGGGACTGCAGACCGACGAGAAGATTTCGCCGCACCACCTCGCCACGTCTACTTTCGGCGACGAACTGAAAATAGCCACGGAGGGCAAGGCCCTCGTGTATTCCATCGCCCCCTGCCGCGAAAGTGCCGTGATGCAGGGCGGGCACGCCGCCGATGCCGTGATCTGGATAGACGATGCCACGGGCCGCTGGTGCAGCAGCACCTATTATTCCCCCTCCCTGCCCTCGTGGGTGTCGGTGCTCAATTCGGGCAGCACGCTCGCCGACAGGCTGAACTCCGAAACATGGCAGCCCTCGTCGGAGCTCGTGGGCAATTTCAGCTACTTCCTCTCGGGCGGCATGAAGTCGCCTTTCAAGCACAGTTTCAAGAAAGGCATCGGCCGCTTTGCCTCGTTCAAGACCTCGGGGCTGGTGAATGAAGAGATTGCCGCAGCCGTGGAGCAATGCCTCGGCGGCACGATGCTCGGCGCGGACGGCGTGACCGACCTGCTGAACGTGACGTTCTACGCCGGCAACTTTGAGCACAAGCCCGTGAGTGAGGTGTCGATGGAGGTACAGGACACTTACGTACGCCTCGACCGCACCCTCGCCCGCCTCATCAAGGCAATAGACGGGAAAGTGGGACGCGACAACGCGCTGTACGTGCTTACCTCGACGGGCTACGTGGACGAAGAACCCATCAATCCCGGCAAATACCGCATTCCCACGGGCACGTTCGACATGCAACGCGCCGCCGCGCTGCTCAACATGTATCTCGTGGCGATTTACGGGCAGGGCAATTTCGTGGAAAGCAGTCTCGGCACGCAGATCTACCTGAACCACAAGCTCATCGAGGACAAGCAAATCAACCTGACAGAACTTCTCGAGCGCACGCAGGACTTCCTCCTGCAACTCTCGGGCGTGAAGGACGTTTACACGGCGCAACGCTTGCTGCAAGGCGCATGGACGCCGGGCATCAGCCGCATACGCGGAGGCTACAACTCCAAGTTTTCGGGCGATGTGCTGATTGAGGTGTCGCCGGGCTGGCGATACGTGAACGCCGAAACGAAAGAGGACATGCCTGTGCGCGAGTCCTATATCCCCTTCCCCATCATCTTCTTCGGTGCCGGCGTGAAAGGCGAACAGGTCGAAACGCCCGTCACCACCGACCGCATCGCGCCCACCCTCTCGCGCTCGGTGCGCATCAGGGCGCCCAATGCCTGCGCCGCAGTGCCCTTATTCTGAAAAGCAAGACAATAATCCGTATAGTTTCTATACACTCAATATTTTCAGATAAAAACCATAAAAACCGCTTGTTCTGTGTGGGCCTGCGGCTTGCCTTATCTGATAAATCCCGAGCCTGAAAGTCTTCCGACTTTCGTCTCGCGCTTTATCCGCTAAGGCAGCGGTCGATGCCCGCCCGCCCCACACAGAACAAGGGAAAAACAAGGAAAAACCCATTTTCAATGAATGACAAATCAAGGTCTCACGGGTTTTTAATGGTTTTTTCCTTGCGGCGCTTGAAGCGGGCGGGGACCGACCGCATCCGCAGGGATTAAGGACGAGCATAAGCCGAAAGGCTTAAATGCTCGACGTTAAGACCAGCGGCGTGCCCTTGGGCTTCAAACGAAGCAAGATGTTTTTCATGGTTTTTATCCAAAACTCTTTGAAAAATCAGATCAACACTCATCCACTTTATTTTCTATAATAATCTCATACCCCCCTCCGAAAACAACACATTATGGATATCAATAAATTTCTCAGCCGACTCTTCGGCAACAAGTCCACGCGCGACATGAAACTCATACAGCCGTGGGTAAACAAGGTGAAAGAGGCCTCCGAAAGCATCGGCCAACTCTCAAACGATGCGCTGCGTGCCAAGACGAAAGAACTGCAAAAGACCATTCAGTCTTCTGCCGATGACATCAAGGAAAAGATTGCCACACTCAACGCCAAGATTGAGGACACGCCCATCGAAGACCGCGAAGTCATCTTCAACCAAATAGACAAACTCGAGAAGGAAGTGCTCGAACGCTTCGAGGAAGCCCTCAACGCCGCACTGCCCGACGCCTTCGCCATCGTGAAGGAGACGGCACGCCGCTTCGCGCAAAACGAGGAAATCACCGTGACCGCCACCGACTTCGACCGCGAACTCGCCGCCACGAAAGACTTTGTGCGCATCGAAGGCGACAACGCCATCTACCAAAACCACTGGATTGCCGGCGGCAACGACACAAAGTGGGACATGGTGCACTACGACGTGCAGCTCTTCGGCGGCGTGGTGCTGCATCAGGGCAAAATAGCCGAAATGGCAACGGGTGAAGGCAAGACCCTCGTGGCCACCCTCCCCGTATTCCTCAACGCCCTCACGGGCAACGGCGTACACGTGGTGACCGTGAACGACTACCTCGCCAAGCGCGACAGCGAATGGATGGGGCCGCTCTATATGTTCCACGGCCTGTCGGTGGACTGCATCGACAAGCACCAGCCCAACTCCGAAGCACGCCGCCGCGCCTATCAGGCCGACATCACCTTCGGCACGAACAATGAGTTCGGCTTCGACTACCTGCGCGACAACATGGCCATGAAGCCCTCCGACCTGGTGCAGCGCAAGCACAACTACGCCATCGTCGACGAGGTGGACTCCGTGCTGATCGACGATGCGCGTACGCCGCTCATCATCTCCGGCCCCGTGCCTAAGGGCGACGACCAACTCTTCGAGCAATACCAGCCCCTCGTGGAACGCCTCGTGGAAGTGCAGCGCAAACTCGCCACGCAGTATCTCGCCGAAGCCAAGCAGCTCATCAACTCCGGCGACAAGGAAAATCAGGAAAAAGGCTTCTTGCAACTCTTCCGCTCCCACAAGGCATTGCCCAAGAACAACCCGCTCATCAAGTTCCTCTCCGAGACCGGCATCAAGGCCGGCATGCTCAAGACGGAGGAAATATATATGGAGAACAACAACCGCCGTATGCCCGAGGCGGTAGAACCGCTCTACTTCGTGGTGGACGAGAAACTGCACTCCGTAGACCTTACCGACAAAGGCAACAAATGGCTGGCCGACCAGGTGAAGGACGACCAACTCTTCGTTCTGCCCGACATCACCACCGAACTCTCCATGCTCGAGCGCAACGGCTCGATTTCCGACGAGGAACGTCTGGCCAAGAAAGACGAACTCCTCGCCGACTACGCCGTGAAGAGCGAGCGCGTGCATACTATCCTGCAACTGCTCAAAGCCTACACCATGTTCCGCATCAACGAGGAATATGTCGTGATGGACGGACAGGTGAAGATTGTGGACGAACAGACGGGCCGCATCATGGAAGGCCGCCGCTGGAGCGACGGGCTGCACCAGGCCGTGGAGGCAAAGGAACACGTCAAGGTGGAAGCCGCCACGCAGACCTTCGCCACCATTACGCTGCAAAACTACTTCCGCATGTACCACAAACTCGCGGGCATGACGGGTACGGCCATCACGGAAGCCGGAGAATTTTGGAACATCTACAAACTCGATGTTGTGGAAATCCCGACCAACCGCCCCGTGCTGCGCAATGATATGAACGACCGCGTGTACAAAACGAAGCGCGAGAAGTATGCCGCCGTCATCGCCGAAATCGAGAAGATGCGCCAAGCCGGCCGCCCCGTGCTCGTGGGTACGACAAGTGTGGACGTGAGCGAACTCCTGAGCCGTATGCTCGACCTGCGCAAGATTCCCCACCAGGTGCTCAATGCCAAACTGCACCAGAAGGAGGCAGACATCGTGGCACTTGCCGGACAGAGCACCAACGGTCTCGGTGCCGTGACCATCGCCACCAATATGGCGGGCCGCGGTACGGATATCAAGCTTTCGCCCGAGGTGAAAGCCGCCGGCGGTCTCGCCATCATCGGCACGGAGCGTCACGAAAGCCGCCGCGTGGACCGTCAGTTGCGCGGCCGCGCCGGCCGTCAGGGCGACCCGGGTTCTTCGGTATTCTTCGTATCGCTCGAAGACAACCTCATGCGCCTCTTCGCCAGCGAACGCATTGCCCGCGTGATGGACAAACTCGGCTTTAAGGAAGGCGAGATGATCGAGGCAAAGATGATCAACAACTCCATCGAGCGCGCCCAGAAGAAGGTGGAAGAAAACAACTTCGGCATACGTAAGCGTCTGCTCGAATACGACGACGTGATGAACAAGCAGCGCACCGTGATTTACGAGAAACGCCGCCACGCCCTCATGGGACAGCGCATCGGTATGGACATCGCCAACATGGTGTGGGACCGCGTCATCAATATCATCGAGAACTGCCCCGACTACGAAGAGTGCGGCAAGCAGTTCATCGAGATTTTCGCCATGGAAGTACCATTCACAGAACGCGAATACGACAACACGAAGCGCGAGGACCTCTACGAAATGGCGTTCCAGGCCGCTATGGGCAACTTCAAGCGCAAGACCGACCGCCTTGCCGAAGTGGCACGCCCCGTCATAGCACAAGTATATGAGAACCAGGGACAAATGTACGAGAACATACTGGTGCCCATCTCGGACGGCAAGTTCGTTTACAGCATTCAGTCGAACCTCAAGGAGGCTTACGAGAACGATTGCCGCAACATCGTGCGCGACTTCGAGAAGACCATTCTCCTGCGCCACATCGACGAGGCATGGAAGGAAAACCTGCGCGAGCTGGACGACTTGAAGAAGTCTGTGCAAAATGCCAGCTACGAGCAGAAAGACCCCCTGCTCGTGTTCAAACTCGAAAGCGTGCAACTCTTCGACAAGATGGTGAACCGCATCAACAATGCCACCGTGAGCAGCCTGATGCGCGGGCAAATTCCCGTGCAGGCTCCCGAAGAGGTGCGCGAAGCCGCTCCCGAGCAGCCCACGAAGCAGCCCAAGTACACCGAAAGCCACGAAACGGTGGAGGAGCAAGCCTCCCGCGAAGCCGCCGGCCGCGACACGCGCGAACGCCAGCAGCAGCCCATCGTGAAGGAAAAACTCCCGGGACGCAACGACCCCTGCCCCTGCGGCAGCGGCAAGAAGTTTAAGAACTGCCACGGCAGAGGCCTCTAATCCCGGAGCATACAATATTATATATATACCAAAAGCGGCGTGCCTGCCGGTGCGCCGCTTTTCTTTTCAGGTGGGTTCTATTAATTCGCTTTGGCAGATTTTGGAATTATTTTCGAGGATAAA
>JBJEAH010000173.1:0-7650 GCA_051868815.1 Alloprevotella sp. | reverse complement strand
CCGCACTTTCCCCCTGCAAAATGGCATTATCATACTTAATAATACTAAAACGCCGCCGCGCCGCCGCCATTATCTCCGTTAAACAGAACAGGCAGAGAACGTACAGATACACCCCAACAAGCACGAATTCCTTACTGACAAAATGACAAATCAAAGAGAACGGAAAAGTTTGGCACGCCGTTTGCTTAGTTATAAGCGTGACGGCAGCAAACCGTAAAGAACCGCACCGCACACAATATTATATTATTATTAATAGCAATTACTAACAAAAAAAATTATAATCATTATGGGAAAGATCATTGGTATCGACTTAGGAACAACAAACTCTTGTGTTTCCGTATTTGAAGGCAACGAACCCGTTGTCATCGCCAACAGCGAAGGCAAGCGCACCACGCCCTCCGTTGTGGCATTCGTGAACGAAGGCGAACGCAAGGTGGGCGACCCCGCCAAGCGCCAGGCTATCACCAATCCCCAGCGCACCATCTATTCTATCAAGCGCTTCATGGGCGAGACTTACGACCAGGTGCAGAAGGAAATCGCACGCATGCCTTATAAGGTGGTACGCGGCGACAACAACACGCCGCGCGTAGAGGTGGACGGCCGCCAGTACACGCCGCAGGAAATCTCCGCCATGATTCTTCAGAAGATGAAGAAGACCGCCGAAGACTACCTCGGACAGGAAGTGACCGAAGCCGTCATCACCGTGCCGGCATATTTCAGCGACTCGCAGCGTCAGGCCACGAAAGAAGCCGGTCAGATTGCCGGCCTCGACGTGAAGCGCATCGTGAACGAACCCACCGCAGCAGCCCTTGCCTACGGTATCGACAAGGCAAACAAGGACATGAAGATTGCCGTGTTCGACCTTGGCGGCGGTACGTTCGATATCTCCATCCTCGAATTCGGCGGCGGCGTGTTTGAAGTGCTCTCCACCAACGGCGACACCCACCTCGGCGGCGACGACTTCGACCACGTAATCATCGAATGGCTCATTCAGGAGTTCAAGAACGACGAGGGCGCAGACCTCTCTACCGACCCCATGGCCATGCAGCGTCTGAAAGAAGCAGCCGAGAAGGCAAAAATCGAACTCTCGTCTTCTACCTCAACCGAAATCAACCTGCCCTACATCATGCCCGTAGGCGGCGTGCCCAAGCACTTGGCAAAGACCCTGACCCGCGCTAAGTTCGAAGCACTCGCGCACGGCCTTATCCAGGCCTGCAAGACCCCGTGCGAAGCAGCCCTCCGCGATGCCGGACTTTCCACCAGCGACATCGACGAGGTAATCCTCGTGGGCGGTAGCACGCGTATCCCCGCCGTGCAGCAGCTCGTGCAGGACTTCTTCGGCAAAACTCCCTCAAAGGGTGTGAACCCCGACGAAGTGGTGGCCGTAGGTGCCAGCATTCAGGGCGCAATCCTTAATAAGGAGAGCGGCGTGGGCGACATCGTGCTCCTCGACGTTACGCCCCTTTCAATGGGTATCGAAACGCTCGGCGGCGTGATGACCAAGCTCATCGACGCAAACACCACCATTCCCTGCAAGAAGAGCCAAGTGTTCTCGACGGCCGAGGACAATCAGCCCGAAGTGACCATCCACGTGCTGCAAGGCGAACGCCAGTTTGCCCGCGACAACAAGAGCATCGGTCGCTTCAACCTCTCCGGCATTGCTCCCGCCCGCCGCGGCGTGCCTCAGATTGAGGTGACCTTCGACATTGATGCGAACGGCATCTTGAAGGTTTCTGCCAAGGACAAGGCAACGGGTAAGGAGCAGACGATCCGCATCGAAGCCAGCAGCGGTCTTTCGCAGGAAGAAATCGACCGCATGAAGGCAGAGGCAGAAGCCAACGCAGAGGCAGATAAGAAGGAGCGTGAGCGCATCGACAAGATCAACGCTGCCGACTCCATGATTTTCCAGACGGAGAACCAGCTCAAAGAACTCGGCGACAAGCTTCCAGCAGACAAGAAGCCTGCCATTGAAGCCGCTCTCTCGAAGCTGAAAGATGCCCACAAGGCTCAGGACCTCGCCGCTATCGATGCCGCCACTACCGAGCTCAACAACGCTTGGCAGGCCGCCAGCGCACAGATGTACCAGCAGACGGGTGGCGCACAGCCCGGTCCCGATGCCGGCTTCAAAGGCAGCCAGCAGCCCGGCGGTGCCAAGGGCGCAGGCAGCAACGACGACATACAAGAAGCCGACTTTGAGGAGGTGAAGTAACAAACGAAGGATTACTATCCGCGACATACATAATGATTAAAAGGAGCGCAACCTCGCAAGTTGTGCTCCTTTTAATATTCACGCAATCGACATTGCCAGCAATCTCCAAGAAGAAGATAAGTGGACGCAAGCACAAAGGCAGGAATAAGATTATTGGAACAACCCTAATTTATATTAACAAGCCCCTATTGCCAAGAGCATGCCACAAGAACAAGCGAGAAGGGAAATTAAACAACATTGCGGCTACTATTCGGTAAAAAATCTCGTCTTTTAATAAATATCAACCATATTGCCGTGTAAACAAATGGATTACATCGTAAATTTGCGTTGCAGTCAATTAGGACTGTTATCTTAAAATCATTGTTTTACTAACCCCAATCAAGCATTTTTATGAAAAAATCTTTTTGAAGCTGTTGGCAGCCTGCGCAGTAAGCGTAAGCACAGCTTTTGCACAAGACAAGTGCAAGGACGCATGCAAAACTTTCGGTCCTGAGGACGGCAAGTTTAGCACAGAACTCTCATTCAATCCGTTTGACCAAAACGGCAATACGTTCGAGCTTGAAGCTCTGCGCGTTCGCTACTTCATCACCAAGAAGCACGCCGTTCGCCTCGGTCTCGGTTTTGGTCTGACAAAGGACAACTCAGAGGACAGCGATGAAAACGGAACGAAAGAGAAAGAGAGTGAAAGCAAGGCAGGGCACTTCAGCCTTGACCTCGGTTATGAGTATCATTTCTTGCAGCGCGGTCGCTTCGACCTCTTTGCAGGTGCCTCGCTGGGTATCACCAAACAAAATTACTCTTACACCGAATCACATTACGAGCCCAACCCCACCCAATACAATTCAGACGGGAAAAAATGGGTAACAACCGAATATACGGGTCGCGGCGAGGACGCAAACGACCGCGCCTATTTTGGCTTTAACGTAAATATCTTCACCGACGCTGATTTCTATGTTTACAAAGGTCTCTTCATCGGTGCAGAGTTTGGAATGAAGGTGTCTACGCAAAAAGACAGCGAATGGGAAATGAAAGTGACGGATAAACCCGCTGTTAAAAGTACAGACGACAACAAGAAGGTTAATCTGAAACTTTATGCTATGCCTTCCTTCCGCATTGGTTGGACTTTCTAAAACAGCATTTCTCGGTTATAACAAACACAGAGAGCGAGCCGCACGGTTCGCTCTCTGTGTTTGTTATTATCTAAAACTCGATGGTTTGCGTTTGCATCGTTCCAAAATCGATGGTCCACAGCTTGCCGCAAAGGGGCTCGCCGTAACCGGCGAGCACTTGCAGGGCTTGGTGCACTTCCACGCTGCCCACCACGCCGGGCGTGGGGCCTACGACGGCTTTCGGCGGCAG
Organism: Alloprevotella sp.; assembly: GCA_051868815.1. Classification (GTDB taxonomy): domain Bacteria; phylum Bacteroidota; class Bacteroidia; order Bacteroidales; family Bacteroidaceae; genus Alloprevotella. The sequence continues at coordinate 4,082 of JBJEAH010000173.1, read as the reverse complement.
GGGCGCTTGCTGCAAGTCGTCTTCTGAGAAGAGATCGCGGTAGCTGCGCGGCTCCGCGCCATAGTGGAACACGGAAGCCTGGCCCGTGAGACCGCAAATGGCACCATATATATATGGCGTGGCGTGGCGGCGGCAGGCATCGTCGATAAGGAAGCGCGTGGCAAAGTTGTCGCAGCCGTCAATCACGGCATCGTGGTCCGCCACCATGTCGGCGTTCTCTTTTGTAAAGCGACCGACGATGGGTGTAACCTGCACCTCGCCGTTAAGCCGGCGCAAGCGGCGCGCGGCGCACTCTGCCTTTGGCTGCCCCACCTCGTCCTCGCCATAGAGCACCTGGCGGTGGAGATTGGAAACGCTCACAACGTCGTCGTCCACTATCGTAAGGCTGCCGACACCGGCCCCAACGAGATAGAGCGCAATGGGGCTGCCCAGTCCTCCCGCGCCGACTAAAAGCACACGGGCGCGGCGCAGCTTTTCCTGTCCCTCCGAGCCGATTTCAGGCAGAAGCATCTGCCGGGCATAGCGGTCATTATTTTGCATCATGGCTAAATCATTTTCGGATTATCAAAACTGCTGTCCCAGTCTTTCCACACAGGCTCGCGCCCCACGCGCCGCAGGGCTTCCTCCACGCTGCGCACGCTGCGGCCGTCGCCCACAGAGAATTGCTCCAAGGCTTCGGCGTGGGTGGCATAGCCGCCCGGCTCTGTGTGGCTGCCTGCCGACATGGTGGTCACGCCGAGCGTGGCCATGTGGTTGCGGAAGTCGGCTTTCTCACGCGTAGAATATGAAATGTCTACGTCGTGGTCGAAGATGCGCATGGCAAAGGTGAGTTGCGCCAACTCCTTGTCGGTCATCACGCAGTTGGGCTGGAAGCCGCCGTTCTCGGCGGGGCAGAGGCGGGGGAAGTTGACGCTGTATTTCGTGCGCCAGTAGCGGCGTTGCAGGTAGCGCAGGTGCAGGGCCATCATGGTGAGGTCGGTGCGCCATTCCTTTTCAAGGCCGATGAGCACGCCCATGCCAATGGAGTGCACGCCCGCCGCGCCCATACGGTCGAATCCGTTCACGCGCCACTCGAAGTTCGACTTCATGCCGCGCGGGTGGTAGAGTTTGTAGTTCTCGCGGTGATAGGTTTCCTGAAAGCAAATCACGCCGTTCATGCCGTGGCGCGTAAGCGTGCGGTAGTCCTCCTCGGGAAGCGGCATCACCTCGATTTTGAGGTTTGAGAAATAGGGTTTGGCGAGGTCGAGTGCCTTGGCAAGATAGGGCGTGCCGGCCTTGGCGGGGTTTTCGCCCGTCACGAGCAGCAGGTTCTCGAACGGGCCGAGGCGCTTGATGGCTTCGTACTCGCGCACCATTTCTTCGGGCGTGAGAATGGTGCGCGGCATCTTGTTGGCCACGTGGAAACTGCAATACACGCAGGAATTTGTGCAGGAGTTCGTGAGATAGAGGGGAATGAACATCGAGACGGTGCGCCCGAAGCGTTCCTCGGTGTAGCGGCGCGAGAGTTGCGCCATCGGTTCGAGAAAAGGCTCGGCGGCGGGCGACACCATCGCCATGAAGTCCTCCACGTCGCAATTGGGTTTGGAGAGGGCGCGGCGCACGTCGTCGGCGGTCTTGGCATGTATGCGCTGCGTGACGTCGTCCCAATCGTATTTCAGCAGTTCTTCTGAAAACATTTTTTCTGAGAGTTTTTTACTCATTATAAAAAGGCGGTCAAGGGCGAGCTGGCCTCGGCCTCAAAGTTAAGCGAGGCGGTGCCGAGCCCGGCTTCGTAGGCTTCGCGCCCGGCTTCCACAGCCTTTCGGAACGCGGCGGCCATTGCGCTCGGCTGGCCCGCCACGGCGATGGCGGTGTTGACGAGGCAGGCGCTTGCGCCCATTTCCATGGCCTCCGCCGCATGGCTCGGCGCGCCGATGCCTGCGTCGACGATGACGGGCACGCTGCTCTGCTCGATGATGATGCGCAGGAAATCGCGCGTGCGCAGGCCGAGGTTGCTGCCGATGGGGGCGCCGAGCGGCATGACCGCCGCCGCGCCGGCCTCTTCGAGCCGTTTGCAGAGCGTGGGGTCGGCCTGGCAATAAGGCAGCACGATGAACCCTTCCTTGGCCAGCATTTCCGTGGCACGGAGCGTCTCCGTGCTGTCGGGCAGGAGGTAGCGCGGGTCGGGGTGGATTTCGAGTTTGAGCCACGGCGTGCCGAACGCCTCGCGCGACATTTGCGCCGCAAACACGGCCTCTTCGGCATCGCGCACGCCGCTCGTGTTGGGCAGCAACTGTATCTCGGGGCGCACCACGTGGGCGAGCATATCGTCCTCGCTGTCGCCCAGTTCTATCCGCTTCATGGCCACCGTCACCATCTCTGTGCCCGAGGCGGCGATGGCGGCTTTCATCTCGGCATTGCTGCGAAACTTGCCCGTGCCGAGAAACAGACGGGACTTGAATGCCCGTCCGGCAATGATTAAATCTGACATATCTGGTTATTTGGCATTAAATTTATTATCCCCCGCACACAGCGCGTACCACCGTGACGTGCATACCCTCTGCGAGCGGGAAAGTGTCCCATTCCGTACGTTTCACCAATTTGCCCTCCACGGCGGCTGCCACGCCGGCGGCGGGCAGGGAGAGGGATGCAATAAGTTCGGCGAGCGTAGTTGCCTGCGCCTGCTGTTGCTTTCCGTTCAAAAAGATGTTCATAAGGCTTATCCTTTCACTATATATTAATAATGTGTGTGTGGAAAGGACAAAGGGAAAGGTGATTATATTCAAAACCAATCGCCAAAAAATAATGGACGGGCGATTGGGGAGTGAGTACAATGCCTACGGCAGTACGAACTGCATCAGGTCGTGAGGGTATAATCTCAGCCCGCCCAGACGAAAACCGCTGCGGGCACCCCTTGTTCTAACCGCAGGCAAAGTTACGCATTTCATGCGGGAAAAAGTTTTTTCCCTTGACATAATTTTTCCTTGCTGCTTTATATTTTTCAGTTTCAAGGAGAAGTTTTTTATTCAAAACTATTGAATACATATTACAAAGTTTGTAACGCGTATTACAAAGTTTGTAACATGTGTTCAAAAGTGCTGAATAAAAACTTTCAAGGAGCAAATGAAAAATTTCAGGCAATTAGGAAGATTTTTCTGCGCAGAGCGCAAAAAATATAAGGGAGCAAATGGAAATTTGATGCGGGATAATTTCCATTTGCTCCTATGTGCGTAATTTTGCAGACAGAACAAAACTATGACTGCTATGAAGGAAACTACGATTGAAACGCTGACGCGCGAAGACGCGCTGCACCTGATTGGGAAAGAATGGATGCTGGTGACGGCCGGCACGCCCGAAAACTTCAATACGATGACGGCATCGTGGGGCGGCATCGGCTGGCTGTGGAATAAGCCCGTGGCATTCGTGTTTGTACGCCCGGAACGACACACGTTCGGGTTTGTGGAACGGGAGGAACGCCTCACGCTCTCCTTCCTCGGCGAGGAGCACCGCGACATTCTCAACTTCTGCGGCACGAAGTCGGGGCGCGACTGCGACAAGATAGCCGCCACGGGCCTGCGCCCCGTGACGCTCGCGCCCGACGCCGTGGGCTTCGAGCAGGCACGCCTCACGCTGCAATGCCGCAAGCTGCTGCGCTCGCCGATGAAGCCGGAGGAGTTTCTCGACAGGGCGTGCCTCGAACGCTGGTACAACGACCGCCCCGGCGGCTCGATGCACGTGATGTATGTGGCGGAGATAGAGGCGGTGTTTGAGCAGTAGGAATATATACTATACGTCCCAAGAGTAAAGTTACAAGGGGCTGTGTCAAAATGTGCCTTTAGCCATGAAATGTCGTGCAAGCGTGCGCAATAGAGTTTGCTCTAATTGCCGAGTGCAGCCGACATTGCCCAGAAAGGGCTTAATAATACAGCACAGGGGCTTGCCCCTGTGGAAAGACGATAGAATACGATTGCCCCTGTAAGGGGCTTATAATTAAGAAAGCAACTTTATTAAGTTCTAATTATAAGCCCCTTACAGGGGCAATCGTATATGCAATGCTATACGTAGGGGCAAGCCCCTACGCTAATTTATTAGCCCCTTTCAGG
>JBJEAH010000172.1:0-7841 GCA_051868815.1 Alloprevotella sp. | reverse complement strand
ATTTATTTTCCCCTTACAGGGGATACATCTGCAACAATATTCATTTTGACACACCTTCTTGCACAAACGTTCAAAAAAATCTTTTTACTTGGCGTAGCTTACCGAGCGCGTTTCGCGGATCACGGTAATCTTCACCTGGCCGGGATAGGTCATTTCGTCCTGAATGCGGCGGGCGATGTCGGCGCTGAGCTGCTCGATTTGCGTGTCGTCGATCTTGTCGGCGCCAACGATAACGCGGAGCTCGCGGCCTGCCTGAATGGCGTAGGTCTTCGTAACCCCCTCGTAGCTCGAAGCAATTTGCTCGAGGTCGTTGAGGCGCTTGATGTAGGCTTCCACGATTTCGCGGCGTGCACCGGGGCGTGCGCCGCTGATGGCATCGCACACCTGCACGATGGGGGCGAGGAGCGTGGTCATCTCTTCCTCGTCGTGGTGGGCAGCAATGGCGTTGCAGATTTCGGGCTTTTCCTTATACTTCTCTGCCAGCTTGCCGCCGTAGAGTGCGTGGGGCAGTTCGCTTTCCTCATCGGGCACCTTGCCGATGTCGTGCAGGAGACCGGCACGCTTTGCCTTCTTAGGGTTCAGACCAAGCTCGGCTGCCATGACGGAGCAGAGGTTGGCGGTTTCGCGGGCGTGCTGCAAAAGGTTCTGGCCGTAAGAAGAACGATATTTCATCTTACCGATGATGCGAATGAGCTCGGGGTGCAGGCCGTGAACGCCGAGGTCGATGGCCGTGCGCTTGCCCGTTTCGATAACTTCTTCTTCCACCTGCTTCTTCACCTTGGCAACGACTTCCTCGATGCGGGCGGGGTGGATGCGGCCGTCGGCGATGAGCTGGTGCAGGGCGAGGCGGCAAATTTCGCGGCGGATGGGGTCGAAAGCGGAGATGACGATGGCTTCGGGCGTGTCGTCCACAACGATTTCAACGCCCGTGGCGGCTTCGAGGGCGCGGATATTGCGGCCTTCGCGGCCGATGATGCGGCCTTTCACCTCGTCGTTGTCTATGTGGAACACGGTGACGCTGTTTTCGATTGCCGTTTCCGTGGCCACGCGCTGAATCGTCTGGATAACGATGCGCTTAGCCTCCTTGCCGGCGGTGAGCTTCGCGTCGTCCATAATCTCGTTGATGTAGCTCTGCGCGTTGGTGCGTGCTTCGTCTTTGAGCGATTCCACGAGGCGGTTCTTGGCCTCTTCGGCTGACAGACCGCTGAGTTCTTCGAGCTTCTCGCGCTCTTTGAGCTGGAGCTTTTCGAGCTCTTCCTCGCGTTTGGCGAGTGCCTGCTGTTTGTTTTCCACGCGGGTGTGGGCAGCGTCGAGTTCCTGTTTGCGGCGGGCGAGGTCTTCCTGCTTCTGATTGAGACCGATTTCGCGCTGCTTGAGCTTGTTTTCAGCCTGCTGGAACTTCTGCTGGCGTGCGCGGACTTCGTTTTCGAGTTCTGCTTTCTTGTTGAGGAACTTTTCCTTCACTTCGAGCAATTTGCTCTCTTTGATGACCTCGGCTTCTTTGCGTGCGCTCTCAAGCACAAAGTTGTACTTCTTTGTCAAGATGTAGCGGAATATGGCAAATCCGATGCCGCCGCCTATGAGTAGAGCGATGATAGGGAGTATTATTTCCATTGTGTTTTTAAGGGTGATTGATTAGGGTGTATATATAATTATTGTGTGTCTCATTTTTCCTTGGCCGGCGCAAGCGCGTCCTCTATTTCTTTGGTGAGCTGTGCGATGGAGTCGGCGTAGGGCTGCGTTTCGTGGTCCTTTTCCATTTTGAGTGCCATGACGGCAAAGTCGAGCAGGGCGATGGCCGTGAGTTTCTCGTTGCCTTGGTTGGGATAGGCGGTCTGATAGCGTTGCAGCTTGTTGTTGATGAGTTCTGCGGCGCGGCGGAACACCTCTTCCTGGTCGCGCTTCACCGTGATGGGGTAAGACTGGCGGCCTATGAAGAGATTGATGACGAGTTTGTCGGAATTGGGGTCCATGGCTCTAAATACGATGAAAAAGACTCGGGGATTTTAGACGTTGAGCAGTGCGATGCTCTTGTCGATTTCGTGGATTATTGTGTTGATGCGCTGCCGTGCGGCCTTCACGTCGCCGCCCGTCACTTCTATCATTCTGGCGATTTTGAGGCTGTCAAACTCGCGGCGCAGTTCGGCAAACTCTTTGTCCTTCTGGGCGATGATGCCGTCGCGCTTTTCCACCTCGGCCGCCAGCCTTTCGTTCTCGCGAACCAGTTCGCCGCAGTGCAGGATAAGCTGCCGCACGCGGGTTTCAAAATGGCGCAACGCCTGTTCTTGTTCTTGGGTCATAAGGATTTGCGGGTTGGTGAAACGGTTTGTGATAGAATGGGGCGCGGGAGAAGGGTGCTATTCCTTGTCGGCAGGCTTCGGCTCTTTCTTGGCGAGCATCACCACGTTGTAGACGTATTCCGACATCCACGCGGCGGAGTAGCCGAGGCGGGCCTGGTAGGTGCGGATAGCCACGCAGGTTTTGCGCACGCCGTCGTCCTTCCAGTTGTTCTTGGTGAGCACTTCGTTCACGGTCTTCTCCGTGAGCTGGCGCAGCACGTTGCGCATAAAGCCCGGCATGCGGAACTTCCACTTCATGAGGTTGCCCATGAGCATCATGAGGTCCTGCGAGAAGCCTTGGAAGAGGAAGAGATAGTTGCGCACATCGTTCACCGTGCGGCAGTTCTTCTTGATGCTTTGGTCGATTTCCTTGAAGAAGGAATCGCTGATGCCGTAGATTTCGCTAAGCATCTTTTTGCAGCGGTTCTTTTCTCCGAGGCCGAGTTTGTTGTTTACAGTCTGCACGTGGAGCGTCTGCTTAAACACGCGCAGGTCGGGCAGGGCGGCGAGGTTCGTGATGCCGAGGTTGGCAGCCATAACAGCCTGGTAGTAAACGCGAATGAGCGTCATGAAGTCCTCCATGCCGCCCACGCGCCAGCCGGTGTCCTGCGCCGTTGCCTTCTTCTTGAATATTTTTGAGAACAATCCCATTTTACAAAAATTATATAAAACTTTTGGATAAAAAATATGACGCACGAGCGCGTCTAATTGAAACTGCAAGAAAGCGTTAGGGCACTTTCTTACTGCAAAGTTACTATAAGGCGGCGGAAATGCCAAATAAAAAGCCCCCTTTTTGACTTTTACAAGAACGAAAAAGTATTTAACTTTGTGACAGAATAGGTTAAGCCTTTCATCTTTTTCATTCAAAAGCCTACTTACTCCATGCAAAAAACGCTTTTGTTCCCTATCTGTAAAATCAATATCGGGCTCTACGTAGTAGAGAAGCGTCCCGATGGCTACCACAACCTTCAAACCCTCTTTTATCCCGTAGGACTTACCGACTCGCTCGAAATCTGCGAGCCGCGTGACCGCCATGTGCCTTACGCCCTCTACGTGAGCGGCGTGAAGAACCTGTGTGCGCCGGAAGACAACATCGTGGTTAAGACCTATCTCGCACTGAAAGAAGAGTTTGACCTGCCGCCCGTCGAGATTTTTCTCGGCAAACGCATTCCCACCGGCGCAGGACTGGGCGGTGGCAGCAGCGACGCGGCGGAGATGATAAAGGGACTTAACGCGCGCTTCCGCCTCGAGCTGACCGACGAGGACATGCGGCGGCGCATCGCCCGCTTCGGCGCTGACTGCGCCTTCTTCATCGACGGCAAACCCGCCTACGCGGAGGGCATCGGCGATGTGCTTACGCCAGCCGACGTGTCGCTCAAAGGTAAGACCCTCGTACTCGTGAAGCCGCCCGTGGCCGTTTCCACCCGCGAGGCATATTCGGGCGTGGTGCCAGCGCAGCCCGAGCACGATTTGCGCGAAGCGCTGAGCCGCCCCATAGAAACGTGGCGCGAAACGGTGAGCAACGATTTCGAGCGTTCCGTGTTCCGTCTGCATCCCACCATTGAGGCCATCAAAAACACGCTCTACGACCTCGGCGCTCTCTATGCCTCGATGAGCGGCAGCGGCAGCACCGTGTTCGGCATCTTCCCCCATCGCATGGAAGGCATCGAGGCGGCGTTTAAGGACTGTTTTGTTTACCAAGAACAGATAAGAAGATGATACTATACTTTTCAGGCACAGGCAATTCCCTTTATGCCGCCCGCCGTTTGGCGGAACTTACGGGCGACGACGTGCGTCCTTTGCTCTCCCTGCGTGAAAAGCCTTTGGAGAAAGGCGAGGAGGCAGTAGGCATCGTGTTTCCCGTCTACGCTTGGGGTATGCCGCGCATCGTGGAGCGCGTGTTGCGCGAGGCGGCAGCGGCGGTGGCAACGGCACACTATATATATATTGTATGCACCTGCGGCGACGACATCGGCATGACCGATGTATTTGTGAATAAACTCTTGAAACCTTTTGGCCGCCGCGCAGATGCCGTTTTCTCGGTGCAGATGCGCAACACGTATGTCAGTTTGCCCGGTTTCGACGTAGACAGCGCGGAAACGGAGCGACGCAAGACGGAGGCGGCGAAAGCGCGGCTTGAAGTAATTGCGGGGAAAGTTCTGGCGCGGCAGAGCGGCGTGACGGAGGTGGTGCGCGGCGCGGTGCCGAGGATAAAGAGTTACGTGCTGCGTCCGCTCTTCAACCGCTTCCTGACGGGCGACCGGCGTTTCAAGACAAAGCATTGCGTGGGTTGCAAGCATTGCGCGGCGGTATGCCCGGCGCACAACATTATTCCCAACAAAAAGGGCAAGCCCAAATGGCAAGGTCGTTGCTACGATTGCCTTGCCTGCTACCACGCCTGCCCGCACCACGCTATCCGCTACGGCCGGTTTACGAAGGGCAAAGGGCAGGTGCGCGTGCCATTCGGCGAAGCGTAGGAAATCTTTTGCCGTTTTACATATAAGATAATATCAAAAAACGCACAAATCGTTTTGCCTTTTTTCCGAGTAACGGTAATTTTGCACTGTCTTATGCAAAGATAGTGCAAGGTGAGCGCAATAAAACTTGTTTTAATTGCCGAACCGCAGCCTATCTTATGTAAAAACGATAAAAATCCGCACACTATGGGTGGTTTCTTTGGCGCAGTGTCACGCAAAAACTGCACTGCCGACCTTTTCTACGGCACCGACTACAATTCGCACCTCGGCACGCGCCGGGGCGGCATGGCAGGCTACAACAAGGAAGAGAAAGCTTTCACACGTTCCATTCACAACTTAGAGAACTCGTATTTCCGCACAAAATTCGAGCCGACGCTCTCTCGTTTCCAGGGCTGCACCTCCGGCATCGGCGTGATTAGCGATACCGATGCGCAGCCTCTTGTCATCAATTCCCACCTCGGACGCTTTGCCATTGTGACGGTGGCGAAAATCCAGAACCTCGACGAACTGGCGCAGCAGCTGCTCGACCAAAACATGCACTTCGCCGAACTCTCTTCGGGGAAGACCAATCAGACCGAACTTATTTCGCTGCTCATTATCCAAGGGCGCAATTTCGTGGACGGCATTGAGAATGTGTTCCGACACATCAAGGGTTCCTGCTCTATGCTCCTGCTTACGGAAGACGGCATCATCGCCGCCCGCGACAAGTGGGGGCGCACGCCCATCGTTATCGGACGGAAAGAAGATGCCTTTGCCGCCACGTCGGAGAGTACGGCGTTTGACAATTTAGACTATCAGATAGATTACTTCCTCGGCCCGGGCGAAATTGTCCGCCTTCGCCCCGACGGCATGGAGCAGATGCGCAAACCCGAAGAACGGATGCAGATTTGCTCCTTCCTGTGGGTGTACTACGGTTTCCCGACCTCGACCTACGAAGGTCGCAACGTGGAGGAAGTGCGCTATGCCAATGGCCAACTGATGGGCAGCGAGGACCAGACGGAAGTGGATTGCGTGTGCGGCATCCCCGATTCTGGCGTAGGCATGGCGCTTGGCTATGCCGCCGGCATGGGGAAACCGTATCAGCGAGCCATTAGCAAGTACACGCCCACTTGGCCGCGCAGCTTCACCCCTGCCAATCAGGAGATGCGCTCGCTGGTGGCTAAGATGAAGCTCATAGCCAACCGCGCGATGCTCAAAGACAAGCGCGTGCTCTTCTGCGACGACAGCATCGTGCGCGGCACGCAGCTCCGCGACAACGTGAAAGTGCTTTTCCACGACGGTGCCCGCGAGGTGCACATGCGCATTGCCTGCCCGCCGCTTATCTATGGCTGTCCGTTCATCGGCTTCACGTCCTCAAAAAGTGACATGGAATTGATCACGCGCCGCATCATCAAAGATTTCGAAGGCGACGAGAATGCCAATCTCGACAAGTACGCCACCACCGACTCGCCCGAATATCAGCGCATGGTGGAAGAAATTCGCCGCCAGTTGGGACTGACGTCGCTGCGCTTCAACAAGCTCGAGCAACTCGTCAAGGCCATTGGCCTGCCCAAGTGCAAACTTTGCACGCACTGCTTCGATGGCACGGGGTGCTTCTGAACGACAGGCTTATATAATATATAGATACGCCTTGCACTATCTTTGCACAAGATAGGCTGCGGCTCGGCAATTAAGTAAACTTATTGCGCTCGCCTTGCACTATCTTTGCACAAGATAGGCGGCGGCTCGGCAATTAAGTAAACTTATTGCGCTCGCCTTGCACTATCTTTGCACAAGATAGGCGGCGGCTCGGCAATTAAGTAAACTTATTGCGCTCGCCTTGCACTATCTTTCATACAAATCATCCAATTGAATTTCTGCCTGAAGGTCTCCCCAGTATTCATTCCGAGTTATGCCATCGGTGGTAACCATAATAGAATGAATGGCTTTTTTCGTGCCCGTAACGGTTTGAAACACATTTCTTCTGCGTGCCAGTTCGTTAGCGTAATCGGAGGTGATGGTGTATGAATCCTTCGAGTATTTCATTTCGCATAGGTCAATTATTCCATCGCTGCGATCTATCAGAAGGTCTATTTGAACCCCTGGTCTGCCGATGCTCTTATCCGGCAAGCAGCGCCATGCATATTCATTTGTCAGTATTCCGTTAATACCAAGTTTCTTTTTAATTTGGTCAACATGCCAAAGGCAAGTACGCTCAAATGCCAAGCCGCACCACGTGTTGTACTTTGGTGTTTCCAACATAGACCTCCAATAGTTTGAACCCTGACGTACTCCATCTATAAATTCGTAATAAAATAATGTATAATGGTCTATCAGCTGGAAAATGTCCGATTTCTTACGATAGCCCATCATCGTATAACTACGGATAAAGCCACACCACTCCAGATCTTTCAGAATGTCTGAGAATGCTCCATTGTCTACAAGTTTCCCTGCCGTCAACAACTCTTGTCGAGTCATGCCCATCTTTTTCTTGGCTAATAACTCAATAACACGAATGTATGGTTCAGGCTTTTTAAACAAGGAAGCATATAGCATCTCAAATTCGTCATGTAACTCCCCGTCTGGTGAAAAAATCAGTCTATCAATCTCGGCAGTTATGCTTGTTCCTTTTTGCAACAAACTCCAATAATAGGGCACACCTCCAAATATCATATAGGCTTCCAGTATCTGCTTGCGGCTCAGTACAAGCCCTCTTGACTGAGCTAACTTTTCGCATAATCCCAAAGGGAAAGGATTGAGTGATATGCGGTGGTTCAAGCGATTGTGAAGCCCGCCTTTATTCTTTATTATCTTTTTGACCATCCAAGAGGTACTGCTTCCGCATACAACAAAAACAATGTCCTTTCTTGCAGATGCCCATCCATTCCAAAACGATTCCAATTCTGAGAGAAACCCAGAGCGTGGAGCATCCATCCATGGTAATTCGTCAAGGAAAATTACTTTTTTCCCTTCAGGCAGATTTGCAATGAATCGTTTGAGCTCACTGAAGGCATCGCCCCAGTTAGTCAGTTCTGGGGTGTCTTTT
>JBJEAH010000171.1:0-7933 GCA_051868815.1 Alloprevotella sp. | reverse complement strand
TGCCCCTGTAAGGGGCTTATAATTAAAAGAACAACTTTATTAAGTTCTAATTATATGCCCCTTACAGGGGCAGTCGTACTTGCAACGCTATACGTAGGGGCAAGCCCCTACGCTAATTTATTTTCCCCTTACAGGGGATACATCTACAACAATATTTATTTTGACACCCCTTTATTTTGCCAATTGTCCTCCGCGACAAGGACGACTCCTTACGCAAAATTTTCCCCTCAAAAACTATTCAACCATTCATTATTATCGCTATCGCCCTGTTTATAAGATATTTGCCGCTGAATGGTTAGGCATACCAACCCTTCATCGCTGAAGGGTTTGGGGACCGGAGGGGATTTGTTCTCAGGCTATATTCTACTTGTTTCTCTGCCCTTTGTTTTTGTTTTTTCAAAGGTTATTTTTACTGCCCCACAATTGTGGTGCAACTTCCCCACAATTGTGGGGCGGCTTCATCACAATTGTGGGGCAGGTGCACCATAGTTGTGGGGCAATAACGATAAAGGGGATAAAAACAATTTTCTTGCTTAAAGGAACAACTTTTAAGCAGAAAAGAAAAAAAACATCTGCGGGAAAATCCGTGCAGTGTGCGCGTGCGAGCACGCAGAAAGACGGCAGAAAAAACAGGAGGCACGCCCGAGCGGGACGTGCCTCCTTGTCGTTATAAAGCAAATAGTGCTTGCGCTATATCTTCAAGAGTTTGTGGGTGCGCAGAGTGCGCTTGCCGTCGGTGAAGGTGACGAGATACGTGCCTTGCGGCAAAGCCCCCAGCGGCAGGACGGCGGAACCGCCGCGCACTGCGGCGCGGGCCACTACCGTGCCGCCCATATCGGTGGCGCGGACTTCGTTCACACCCTCGGGCACGCGGGTGCAGAGGGCGGCTTCAAGGGCGCGGTCGTAGCGCACGAGGGCTGCATCGGCCGCAGCTGCCGAGGGCGCGGCGGCGATGCCGGAGGCCGTGCCGCTCACGGCGGAGAAGCGCAGCGTGTGCGTGTAGGTGCCGTAAGAGGGGCAGAGGTACTGGCTGATGGTGCCCGGGCCGCAACTGCCGTTGCCGAGACCGCGCTGCATGTAGTCGAAGTGGGCGTAGACTTCGGGCTTCATCTCCACCTCCCACGGGTGGCTTTCGGGCAGGAAGTAGTCGGCCTCATTGAAATGGAGCAGGGAGAAGGACACGGGGCCGGAGGTCTCGATGCGGATTTCGTCGGCCGTCTGCGGGTTGCGCAGGGTAAGCGAGCGGAGGTCGAGGCGGTTGCCCATCGACTGCGGGTGGGCGTACATCTCGAAGAGGTCGGTCACGGTGGTCGTATAGCGGCCGAGATAAGAGCCTTGGCAGCGGTCCACGTAGTTCTCCCACGGGCCACGGCCGTAGTAGGCCACGTCTTCAAAGCCTGCGGGGAAGCGCATGTCGAGCCCGATGCGGCGCAGGCCCGACTTGGCGGGCGAGTAGCTGACCTTCATGTCCACAACGCCCGTGGCATAGACCGTGTAGACAGCCACGTAGGGGCAGGCATCGTCGCTAACGTTTACCGTCACGGTGACGGTCTGCCCGTCTGCGGCGCGGGAGGCGGTGACGGTGGCGGAGGTGATTTCGGCCGTGAGGTCGCCGAAGTTGTGGTTGCCGTAGGGGCTTTCGTTTTCAATCCAGCGCACGTTGCTGTAAATGGGCTGCCGGGGCATGGAAGAGGCAAGCATATTCACGCCGCTGGCCGTCCACGAAGAGATGAAGCCCGAGGCATCGAAGGCGATGGCAATGTTGGCGTTTTCGATGGTGCGGCTACCGTCGGCGTTCTCGGTGAGCGCGAGCGGGGCTGCCGTTTCGCTGATGGCGGGCAGGGCTTCGGGACGCGGCTGGAGGGTGAACTGCGCTGAGGCGGTTTCGTAGCCAGCGGCGCACCAAGTGTGCTCTGCGGTAGTGAAAAGACTTACGCCCAGGAGATATTCGGCGGAGGTGTCAGTGAACTGCGCGGTGTAGGGAACGGTGAGCGTGGCGGATGCGCCCGGCTCAAGGGCAGGCACTGCAAATTCACCGCTCTCTATCTCCTCGCCGTCGCGGAGCAGGGCGTAGCGCAGCTTCTGCCCGGCGAGCGTGGTGAAGACATTCTTATTGGTGAGCGTGAGGGCATGACCGGCGGCATCGTCGTAGGCAAAGGCGGCGTTCTGGTAAACCTTCTTCACCTCGGTGAGCTTGGCCGTCCAGGCGCGGTCGGCGGTGACGATGCCATTGTTCACGAAGTTGCCCTGATGCGGGCCGGGGAAGTCGTAGCCCGTCATGTATTTGGGGAAGCCGTTCACGGTGAGCTGGCCCGAGAGAATGGCCTGCGGGTCGTAGATCGACTGGTCTACCCAGTCCCAAATGCAGCCGCCGATGCCGAGCTTGCTGCTCTCGATGATGTCCCAATACTCCTTGAGGTTGCCTACGCCGTTGCCCATGGCGTGGGCATATTCGCACATGAAGAAGGGCTGCGTGCCGCTGTTGCTGGCCGACTTGCTCTGCACGTAGGAGAGTTGCGGGTACATGATGGAGTGGATGTCAGTCCACTGCGTGGTGCCGGCGTTGGTGGAGCCTTCGTAGTGAATGGGGCGCGGGTCGAGGGCGCGGGTGGCGTTGTAGGCGGCGGTGAAGCCTACGCCCACGCCGCTCTCATTGCCCAACGACCAGAAGATGACGGAGGGGTGGTTGCGGTCGCGCAGGACGGTGCGCGTGCTGCGGTCGGAGAATTGCCCCGTCCAGGAGGACTTGTTGGAAATGGCACCGTAGTTGCCGTTCTTGTTCCAGTCCTTGTGGCACTCGAGGTCGAACTCGTTCATGACGTAGATGCCGTAATAGTCGAACATGGCATACATCTTGGCCTGACGGGGATAGTGGCTGGTGCGCACGGTGTTGACGTTGGCCTGCTTCATGAGCACGATGTCCTTAATCATCGTTTCCACGTCGATGCTACGGCCGTAGAGCGGATGCGTGTCCTGCGTGTTCACGCCCTTGAAGAATACGCGCTTGCCGTTGATGAGCACCACGCCGTCTGAAATGCGGACATCGCGGAAACCATAGCGCGTGGAGAATGCCATTTCCTCTGCACCGGTCTCGTCCTTTTGGCTAATGGCCACGGTGTAGAGCACGGGCGTTTCGGCCGTCCACAGACGGAGGTCCGTTACGGGGATTTCAACGGAAAAATCCTTTTCGAGACCGTCGGCGGCATATTCCACGGAGGCCGTCGTGGCGGCAACGGTTTCGCCCTCGGGCGAGATGAGCGCCACTTCCACCTGCTTGGTGCCGGCGCGGTGCTCGCGGTTGTCGAGCTTCATGGCCACGGAGAGCGTGCCGGAGGTATAGTCGGGCGCGTTGAGGGCGGCGGTGATATAGTGGTCGCGCACGGCGACGGCGGGCGTGGCATAGAGGTAGACGTCGCGGTGGAGGCCCGACATGTGGAACATGTCCTGACCCTCGAGATAAGAGCCGTCGCTCCAGCGGAACACCTGCACGCTGATATTGTTCTCGCCCGTGCGGAGACAGGCGGTGAGGTCGAACTCGGCATCGTTGTTGCCGCCCTGCGTGTAGCCCACGTACTGCCCGTTGAGCCATACGAAGGCAGCGCTATACAGACCGTCGAAATGCAGATAGACGCGCTTGCCCGTGTCCCAGCCGTCGGGCAGGGTGAAGGTGCGGCGGTAGGAACCCACGGGGTTGTCGCCCACGCCCTCAACCTTGTTGGCGATGTAGGGCGGGTTGTCCACGAAGGCATATTCCACATTCACGTAAAGCGGCAGGTCGTAGCCTTTCATTTCCCAACAAGAAGGAACTTCTATCTCGTCCCAGCCATTGGTGTCGGCATTGTCGGCATAAAAATCGTCTGCGCCGGGACGCTGCGAGGGTTCGGGCACAAACTTGAACTTCCACGTGCCGTTGAGCGAGAGATATTCCGCCTTCTCGGGCGTGAGCCAGGGCTGCTCGTAATTGACATCGGCACGCATGGCGGCGGAAGTGGCGTAAGGGATATAAGTGGCGTGGCCGTCTTCCTTATTATCCTTATAATACGTCTCGTCCTCCCACTCGGGGCGCACCTCTTCGGGCACTACGGAGAGGCGGAAGCGGGCGGCCTCGGCAGTGGCGTCGGTGGTGGTTTTGAGATAGGACGCGCCGTCCTCGGTGAGGTAGTATTTCGTAGAACCGTTCAAGGCATATATATTATATACGCCTTTCAGCCCGCTGACTTCCGTGAAGTAATAATTCTGGTTGGCGTTGGTGGTCTGAATGGTGTAGATGAGCGGCACGCGGTCGCCGTTGAGGTTGCAGTCGAGGGCGAGGCCGCTGAGCCGCGCATTGACGAGCATCTGGCTCTGCTTGCCCTCCTGCAGTTTCCACATCTGCGCGGTGGAGGCGAGATCCGGCTCTTCGGGATAGAGGTACGCGCCGGCTTCGGTGTTTTGCTGAATGGAATAGGCCTTGCCGGAGTTGTGGCCGATGAGCTGGAAGGTAAGCCCCGTGACGGGCACGCTGAGGGGATAGTCGGCGTCGAGCGTCTCGAAGGTAAAGAAGGTGCTTTCGTCGTCGGCGGAGGTCATGACGGGCGTGCCGTCGGTGGCGACGCCGAGGGCCTGGCTCTTGTCGGCGGCATTGAGAATGCGGTAGGCATCTGCCACGCCGTCCACACGGGCGATGCCGAGGATTTGGTTGGCATTGGTGGCATCGGCCGTCCATTGCACGGGGTGTCCCACGCCGGGAGCCATGTCGAAAGCGAGGCGCGCCTTGGGGTTGATGAGCATGAAACTGCTACCGCGCCCTGCGGCGTGGAGCGTCCACTGCTGGCCGGCATCGCCGTCGGCGGGCGCGGCATAGAGAATCTGCGCGTCCTTGGCAGCAGAGCCGCCGTTGGTGAGGGCTTTGCCCGTGGCGCGGTGAATGATACGGTAGAGCCTGCCCGTCTGCGGCGGGTCGGCAGCGAGGGCGGGAAGTGCGGCGGCAAGGCCGAGGCACAGGGCAAACAGGAATACAAGGAGTTTGCCGGAGAAGTTAAGTCGGTACATGGTAAAAAAGAGTGATGAAGGTTATGGGATTTCGATGTGCTTGATTTTTCTATAATATGAACGTACTATCTGTTTTTGCGACTTGACCCACGTTTTTCTAAAAGTATATAACGTGCAGGCAAGTCCTCTGCGCGGTTTTGAGGGAGCAAAAGAAAGGTATTCGTCAACAGACCGCTCTATATTAAAATGCTGCAAAGCAAACTGGCGGAGGAAAGCACCATCGGCAGGATTGTATTTCTGCAACTCTTTAATAAAGTCATCCTCGCCAAACTCGCGTCCCGAGCCCCTGCCGATACAGTTGTGGCGAATGCTTCGGGAAATATTGTCAGCAGACAAATAGCCGTCGCCGATGCCTTTTGCCAAATTGTTGCGATTGTCGAACGAAATCACACAGCGGCCACAAGCCATGGCATCGTAAGCCGAACGCCCGATGCCGACAACAAGGTCGGACTGATTGATATAGTTTTCAACATCCCAAACATTGTCGGTAAACTTATTGAGTGCTCGAAACTCCACGCCTGCCTTCGCGCAAGAGCGCGCAATGAAATCGTTGGCAGCATCGGACTGGCAAAGCGAAAGAACCGTTGAAAGTTTAGGCGAAAGCGGCTTGACAGGAGAAAATCGCTCGCAATCAATACCATTGCGAATAAGCCGCGCAGTATAGCCCTTGCCTGCAAGATAGTCCTTCAACTCGTCTGAAATTACAACGTGGGCATCGGCAAAAATGGAGGGCTGCTCCAAATCTGGAAGCATGCCATGGCAAGTTTGTACCGTGAAACCGCGACGGCATATTTTCCTTACAACCGTAACATGGTTGGCAAGGATGAGGTCGAAGTAGCGACTACGCATGAAAGGCACGCCCATTTGTTCGAAAGTCTGAGCCGTAGGGCCGCAAACCCGGGCATAGTATTCCACCTCATGCCCGCGCCGTAAAAGTTCACGGGCAATAGCGTAGGTATAGTTCTCCGTCCCGCCCGTCTTTGCGAGATAATGCGTGGCTAAAAGGATTTTCATAGCATCAGGAAATAGTTTTTCCGGCAACGGTGTACCAAATATCGCGCAGCAGCCGCTTCAAGGTGTTGCGCAATATCTTGAAATCGCCGCTCAAGCCCGGTTTGCAATAACAAGCATACATGATTTTACTAATAAAAGGGTCGTTCCCGCTATAGTCTTTATAGATTTGCGGCGGGAACAACCTTTTGCGCACATCGTCCATCTCGCTCTCAAGAAGTTCTTTATGAGCATCTTGGGAAGAAATACCGCTGGTATCAAAGTCGGCGACAATAAAGTCAAGACGCTGGTACGAACGATTATTAAACACTATCTCGCGCAACATCTGCTCCCAATCCGACACAATTCGGTAGGTCTCTGTATAGGGCATCTCTTTAAGCAAAGGTGTACGGATAAACGTGGCCTGATGAAACAAGGCCCGGTGAAACATATAATATGCGGATATGCGTTGCGGCGCACGCTTGACTTGCGGTTTTTTGAACATAAAGCAAAGGTCGCCCGAATAGAAATCTCCGCCTTGCAACAGAGGTATGACGCGCAAAAGGATATCTGCGCCGTGGAACGTGTCGCCCGAATTCATAAACAGGCAATAATCGCCCTCGGCGCGGGCAATGCCCTTGTTCATGGCGTTGTATATGCCCGTGTCGGGCTCACTCACCCATTTGTCAATACGCCCGGCATAGTGCTTGATGACATCGATGCTGCCGTCGGTCGATGCGCCGTCGATGACGATATACTCGTAATCGCGTGCCGATTGTGAAAGAACCGACTGAATGGTACGGTCCAAACCGTCGCGGTTGTTGTAGTTGATTGTGATGACAGATATTTTCATAACTTAAATCGTATGGTCAAGCAGATTTTTCCAAAGCGCGCCAATCCTCTGCATGGAATATTGCTCCGACTTTCGGAGCACATTAGCCCTTAGCTTCGATATTCTGTCCACAGGGGCAGACATGATGCTCTTGAGCGTGTCGGCAAAAGCGTCGACGTTGCCGTTGGGGATGAGGAAGCCGTTGCGCCCCGAGGGCGAAAGTATGTGGCGCACGCCGGCAGAGCAATCGAAGGCGATGGGAATTACGCCATTGGCCTGCGCCTCTGTAAGGCAAAGTCCCCAGCTCTCCATTTCCGACACGAGGCAGAGAATAGACGCACGGTCGAGGTAGGGCTTCACGTTGCTTTGCTGCCCCTCGAAATGCACGCGGGGCAAATGCTGCGCCTTGGCCTCCATGAGCGGGCGGGCATTGCCGTCGCCCACGATGTAGAGATGCCAGTCGGGCATGTCTTCGCAGACCCTTTCCCAAATGTCGATCAGGCGGTCGGCGCGTTTGTCCTCATAAGTGAGGCGACCTATATATAATATTATATGCTCCTTTTTCAAGCATACAGGTTTGCCGCTGTGCTCTGCATTGGGTATCACGTGTATCTTATTGCGATGGGTGGGATTGATGCTGGCTATGCGGCGCAGCGTTTCTTCTTTATATTCCTCGCAAAGAACAGTGCAGGCATCGGCCGTGTCGAGAATTTCGCGATAGCGGCGCACGTATTTGCGCTCCCAAAAATGGCATCCTCTAATCAGGGGATAATAATAGAGCGCCCATTTGAGTTTACCAAGCAGACTTTTCCTCTTCCGCATTTTGTTCTGCTCTATGAATTGCGGTTCCCACAGGGGGATATTGTGCCAGGTAAAGATATATTTACAGCCGGTTTGGGCCTTGATGTAAGCCGCGTGGTTGAGGTAGCGGGAACTTACAAAATGCGTGATACTCCTTTCCCTAATTGTTTTGACGATAAAATCTGCATCGGTTTTCGAGCGCGTAAGGTGTCGCTCTGGCAATGTGACAACCTGATAGTTGCGGGGCAGCTGCGGCGTGAGGCGGGCTTCTTGGAAATT